>JAWXTX010000074.1:0-13720 GCA_044433165.1 Ferrimonas sp.
CTCAAGCGCAAATCCAAGCAGAACAGCAAAAATTGCGAACCTTGCAACCCAAAACATGGCTGCTGGCCGAGGCCAGTTTCTTAACTCAAATTGCCGAGCGCAAATTGCTGTTAGAGTATGATCCGGGCACTTCATTGGCGTTATTGCAAGACGCCGACAGTCGTCTAGCGTTGCTCGCCAACAACACGTTAAAGCCCATTCGACAAGCGCTCGCTAAAGACATGGCTGCCGTCCAAGCGTTGCCTCGAATTGATCGAGATGGCATCGCCATGGGGATTGAAGCCTTAGTCACACAGCTTGATAGCCTCCCATTGAATCGAGTGGAATTACCGGAAGTACTTACCCCAGCAAGTCCGCCAACTGTTTCTCGTAATTTAGCCGATTGGCGTCATAACCTGCTCACCAGTTGGCATGCATTAATGGATGACTTTATTACGGTAAGGCGCCGCCAAGAACAAGTGCAACCCCTACTCGCACCGGATCAAGAATGGTATTTGCGCGAACATTTACGCGGCAAATTATTGCAAGCTCAATTGGCGCTCTATCACGGCGATCAACAAGCATTCAGTCAAGCCTTAAAAACCGCTCAAAGCTGGGTCCGCGACTACTTCAACTTAGATTCCAGCCAAGTTGAGGCGGCTCTCACCCAGTTAGATCAATGGCAGCACATCAAATTGCCGCAAGCACAGCACATTCAATTTGAAGCGCTTAATCAGCTGATGACTCTCGCCGACAAAAAACTGTTACAGGAGACCCCATGATCCGTTTACTGTTTTATGTTGCGCTCATAATCATGGGGCTAGTTATTGGCCCACAATTAATGCACTACAAAGGCTATGTCATGCTTTCGGTGGCCGATTACACCGTAGAAACCTCCATTGTGGGGTTAGTGCTGATTGCACTGGTGGGTTTTGGCGCGCTGCAAATAATCGAATGGCTTGTGGTTAAACTGGTGCAGCTCAGTGGCGCCACCCTACTTTGGCCGCAGCGCTGGCGCAAAAAGCGCGCTCAAAAACAAACCGTCACCGGTGCTTTAGCCATGGCAGAGCAAAATTGGTCGTTAGCGGAAAAATCGTTGGCGACTGCCGCCAATGCCAGCGAAACTCCCGTCATGAACTATTTAGCCGCAGCTCAAGCCGCGCACCATGGTGGCGAACGGCAAGCATGGCAACACTATTTACAACAAGCCGAACAAGATCCAGCGGCTAAGCACAGTGTTCCGATTACACGTTTACGCTATCTGATGGATGAGCAAGATTGGCCACAAGCGCGCATCACTTATGATGGTTTGCTCCCCGAGCAGCAACACCATCCGCTTGTTTTGCAATTAGCGCTTGCGCTGTTTAAAGAGCAACAAGATTGGGCAGCAATAGCTCAGTTATTACCAGAATTAAAACGCAAAAAACGGCTCACCGACATGCAGCTAAAGGCGCTTAAAACGCAGGTAATAGAAGCCCAAGTGCAAGCCCAACCGGACTTGGAGCACACCCAGCGCTATTGGCAACAATTAACTCGAACTGAACGAAAGCAACCGGCGGCAATAGTCGCGTATGGTGAAAAACTACTGAGCTTTGAAGCAAAAGCGGAGGTTAGGCGCTTAATTTTAAAACAGCTTGATAAAAGCCAACCTCAAGCTTCTTTACTATCGCTCTTAGTGCAGGCCAGCCATGATGTAGCCGAAGAGATCAGCCACATTCTTCAACGAAAATACGCACGTCAACAAACCGCCGATCTGCACGATGCGTTAGCAGCGCTGGCCGAACTGACGAACCAACCCGAACAAGCGCTACAGCATCGTCAACACGCTGTAGATAGCGATGCCACACTCACCCGTTATCGCCATTTAATCGCTCTGCAAGAGCAATTAAACCAGCAAAAACAGGCACTCAGTAATTACCGAGCCATGCTGAACTTACTGCCAGAATAATCAAAGGGGGCCAATGGCCCCCTTTGATTTTTGCTATTCAAGATCCGGTTGCGTTACTTGCCTCGTACGTTGCTGACGAACCTTCCACAGCGCCTCCAAGCTCATCAGCAGCAACGCCGCCCAGATAAACCCAAAAGTGATGCGCTGCTCTGGCTGCATCTGCTCCCCAAACAACCACAGCCCCATAAGAAGCATGATTGTCGGACCGATGTATTGCAGCATACCCAGCAAATAAAATGGAATACGCCGTGCGGCGAAACCATAGGCCAATAATGGCAAGGTGGTAACCACCCCAGAGGCCAACAACAATGCATTTAAACTGCTGCTATTACTGAAAAAATCCGAAGTTGGGGTTGCAAGCCATAACCAATACCCCACAGCCATAGGCAGCAACCAAGCGGTTTCAATCAAAAGCCCCGTCGAGGCTGGCACCGGTAAGCGTTTACGGATCACCCCATATATTGCAAAACTGCTTGCTAAATAAAGTGAAATTAACGGCAAAGAACCATATTGAAATAATTGCACCAACACCCCGAAGCTGGCTAATAACACCGCTAACAGAGATAATTTACCCAATTGCTCGCGAAACAAAATAGTGCCAAAAGCAATGTTAATCAGAGGATTAATGTAGTACCCCAAACTGGCATCAATAATCCGTCCATGCGTTACTGCCCAAATGTACGTTAACCAATTACTGGCCACAACCAGCGCCGAAACAAGCAACCACCCCAGCACTTTAGGCTGTTTTAAAGTAGCCCGTACATTCCCCCACTGCCGCTGCAAAAGCACCAAGGCCAACATCAAGCCAAACGACCAAATAATCCGGTGCATTAAAATTTCATCCGATGGCACGGCTTTTACTGCATAAAAGTACAGCGGTGCGATGCCCCACATAACATAAGCAGCAATGGCACAACCAATCCCTTGCTGTAATTGAGCTTGTGACATAACAACAGACCACCCAAAATAATGAGCGTGCATTATGCCTTTTTTTTAAAAAATAATGATCCTTTCTCGCTGGCTTGAACAAGCAGGATAGCGATAATTTTTGCCGAGTTTTTCGGCAGACATTAGGCCTGCCATTAACGTACTATAGAGTCCTATTCTCGCCTCAATCATGCCACCCATAATGACGCTCGCAACCCCTGACATGACCGCTACCCCGATTGCTGTGCGCGCCCAAGCGCTGTTGCAGCAAATTTATGGGTACCGTCAATTTCGAACAGGGCAGCTACACATCATTGAGCAAGCGGTAAGTGGCCAAGATTGTTTGGTTATCATGCCAACGGGGGGCGGCAAAAGTCTTTGTTATCAAATTCCGGCGCTGTTACTTCCGGGATTAACCATTGTGATCTCGCCGCTGATCTCACTGATGAAAGATCAAGTGGATGCTCTACGACAAAATGGCATCGCCGCTGCGGCACTCAATTCCAGTTTGGATCGCGAACAAAGCCAACAACTGTTCAGCGCCATTCATCAAGGGGAGATCAAACTGCTGTACGTTTCACCAGAACGATTGATCTCGCTGCGTTCGCACCTACCGCAATGGCAATTATCATTAATCGCGGTTGATGAAGCCCACTGCATCAGCCAATGGGGTCACGATTTTCGCCCTGAATACGCGCAATTAAATTGGCTCAAACAGCAGTATCCAAAACTGCCGATTATGGCTTTAACCGCCACCGCCGATGAGGCCACCCGCCAAGACATCATCGAGCGCCTTAGTTTGCAGCAGCCATACTACCATCTTGCCAGTTTTGATCGCCCTAACATCCGTTATAGCGTGGTCGATAAACTCAAACCAATGACTCAACTTCAACATTACTTAACGCAGCAGCAAGGTAATGCGGGAATTATCTACTGTGGCAGTCGGCGGCGCGTTGATGAGATCACCGAAAAATTGCGTGCCAGCGGCCATCAAGCCGCGGCTTACCATGCTGGTTTGAGTGCACAAGAACGGGCGCAAACTCAAGAAGCCTTCTTGCGAGAACGCATTGATATTGTGGTGGCGACGGTCGCATTTGGCATGGGGATCAACAAATCCAACGTCCGCTTTGTGGTGCATTGGGATCTGCCTAAGTCCATTGAAGGCTACTATCAAGAAACGGGACGAGCGGGACGCGATGGGCTGGACTCCGACGCACTGATGCTGTTTGACCCAGCCGATCTTCAGCGCGTTCGTCATCTGCTCGATCAGGCGCCAAACGGCGCGAATCCCGTCGATTTACATAAATTGCATGCGATGGCCGCTTTCGCCGAGGCACAGATCTGTCGGCGCCAAGTGCTTTTAAATTACTTTAATGAACCCAGCCTTAAAGCCTGTGGTAATTGCGATATCTGCACCGATCCCCCAAAACGATATGATGGCACTGAAGACGCTCGTAAAGCCTTATCTTGCGTTTATCGAGTAGGCCAACGCTTTGGTATTGGCCATATTATTGAAGTGCTTCGAGGCAGTGCATCGCAATCGGTTAAAGATCGAGGTCACGATAAATTATCCACTTGGGGTATTGGCAAAGAACGCAGCCATGAACATTGGCTCTCGGTATTACGTCAGTTGGTTCATCACGGTTTGCTCGTACAAGACATTACCCGCCATTCCATTTTATTACTGACCGAAGCCGCTCGGCCGGTACTCAAGGGCGAACGTCATCTGCAATTAGCCGAGCCACGCTTAATTGTCGCCAAAACATCTTCACGGCGAAACTACTACGTACCACAGCAATACGACCACCAATTACTCTCTAAGCTCAAAATACTTAGACGTACCTTGGCTGATGAAGCAGGCATCCCACCATACTTGGTTTTTACCGACGCAACCTTAATGGAAATGGCAGCAGAAATGCCAACCCATGATTGGGAGTTATTGGGGATCAGTGGTGTCGCTAAACGAAAATTAGAACGCTATGGTGCGCCTTTTTTAACCCTTATTGGTAACTATGCAGACAGCTTATAACTATTGCGATAATCAGTTAAATAAAACAGCAAGTTACACTCGATTGGGAGTATTTGTATTAATGATAACATCATTGACAGTCCACTCCGTCCAAATTAATTGACAAAAAACAAAGAAACGACAAATATTAAGCAACTCGTGCAAAACGTTATTCACACAAGAGCATTTCACAATATGTTTTTTTGTTTACCACAACTTCTACTAAGCCTATCACCGCCAAAAACTTGCGTGGGGTAACGTTGTGGGTGATTCATTGCACTCAAATTAAAAATTAAACCCGCGCATTGCGCGGGTTTTTTTATGGTCGCACCAAAAAGGGAACGGGGTTATGTCGAATCAAGTCATATTATTGGACACCACATTACGTGATGGTGAACAGGCATTGATTGCCAGTTTATCCACCAACGCTAAACTGCAAATTGCGGTTGCGTTAGAGCGCTTAGGGATCGACATTATTGAAGCGGGATTTCCAGTTTCATCGCCGGGCGATTTTGAGTCCGTTCGCCAAATTGCGGCCACTGTTAAAAATAGCCGCGTCTGTGCCTTATCTCGTGCCGTCGCGGCCGACATTGATGCCGCGGCCCAAGCATTAAGCGTCGCCGACCAATTTCGAATTCATACCTTTATATCCACCTCCAGCATTCACGTTGAAAGCAAATTAAAACGCAACTTTGACCAAGTATTAGAGATGGCCACAGGGGCGGTTAAATACGCTCGAAAATTTACCGATGACGTTGAATTTTCATGTGAAGACGCAGGCCGAACGCCACTGGATAACCTTTGCCGTATGGTTGAAGCTGCCATTAGTGCAGGCGCATCGACCATTAACATTCCCGATACCGTCGGCTATACCACCCCCAGTGAATTTGGTGGCATCATCACCAACCTATACGAACGCGTCCCCAACATTCATAAAGCCATCATATCGGTTCATTGTCACGACGATTTAGGGTTATCGGTCGCCAACTCCATTGCCGCCATTGAAGCCGGCGCTCGCCAAGTAGAAGGCACTATTAATGGCATTGGAGAACGTGCTGGCAATGCCGCATTGGAAGAGATCATCATGATCTTAAAAACACGATCCGACACCCTCGGCGTACATTGCCGAGCCAAAGCCAATGAGATATACCGCACCTCAACCCAAGTCAGCAAGCTCTGTAATATGCCGGTGCAATCCAACAAAGCCATTGTTGGATCGAATGCTTTTAGTCACAGCTCAGGCATCCACCAAGATGGCATGTTAAAAGCCAACAACACCTACGAGATCATGACACCTGAGTCGGTTGGCGTACCTAAAACCACCCTCAATATGACCTCGCGTTCCGGCCGTCATGTCATCAAACACCGCATGGCGGAATTAGGCTATCAAGAAAGCGATTTTGATTTAGACAGCTTATATCAGCGTTTTTTAAAGCTGGCGGATAAAAAAGGACAAGTGTTCGATTACGATTTAGAAGCCCTGCAGTTTATGCAAAACCAGCAAACCGAGAATTATTACCAGTTACGGCAAGTACACGTACAAGCTGGCAGTAATCACTTTGCAACCGGCTCAGTCGAATTGCAGATTGGTGAGCAACTTGTTACCGAAGCAGCCACAGGTAATGGTCCTGTAGACTCAGTTTATCGAGCTATGGAACGCGCAACCGGCCAAGCAATCGCGATTAAAACATTTGATATTGCAGCCGAAGGTGGCGGCCATGATGCATTAGGGCAAGTGGATATTACCGCCGAATTTAATGGCCGAACTTTTCATGGGATGGGGCTATCGACCGACATCATTGAAGCCGCGGCTGAAGCGCTGCTGTATGTCTACAACCTTATCTGGCGCCAGCAACAAATTGACAATCAAAAACAACAACAACGCAAGGAAGTGGTATGAACACCTATCAAGTTGCAGTATTGGCCGGTGATGGCATCGGCCCTGAAGTCATGGCTGAGGCCATCAAGGTGGTCAATACTGTTGCCAAACAGCAGCAATTTACCATTAGCTGGCAGCATCAATTAGTGGGTGGCGCAGCCATTGATGCAACTGGAATGCCATTACCGCCTGAAACAATGGCCGCCTGTGAACAAGCAGATGCCATTTTGTTTGGTTCGGTTGGCGGCCCTAAATGGGTTGATTTACCACCAGACAGCCAACCTGAACGAGGCTCATTGTTACCGCTACGTAAGCGTTTTGGGCTGTTTTGCAATCTTCGACCGGCAAAAATTCACCCTGGCTTAGAAGCTTTATCGCCTTTACGAGCCGACATTGCCGCTAAAGGCATGGATCTGTTAGTGGTGCGAGAATTAACCGGCGACATCTATTTTGGTGAACCGCGTGGACGCCAAGGCGAAGGGGTAGAGGAGTATGGCTTTGACACCATGCGCTACAGCCGCCATGAGATCCGCCGCATTACGCGGATTGCCTTTGATGCAGCACGCCAACGTCGCGGTCGGATTTGCTCGGTAGACAAAGCCAATGTTTTACAAACCTCAATGTTATGGCGAGAAGAGGTAGCGCAGATCGCCGCCGATTACCCAGATGTGGCCGTAGAACATTTGTATGTGGATAACGCCGCCATGCAATTACTACGACGCGCTGGAGAATTCGACGTCATGCTGTGCCCGAACTTATTCGGTGACATTTTGTCGGATGAAGCCGCTATGATCACCGGCTCAATGGGATTATTACCCTCCGCCAGTTTAAACGAACATGGGTTTGGTATGTATGAACCTGCCGGTGGCAGTGCCCCTGACATTGCAGGTCAAGGCATCGCCAATCCAGTCGCCCAAATTTTATCCGCCAGTTTGATGTTACGTCATAGCTTAGGTCAAGTCGCAGCTGCCGATGCCATCGACAAAGCAGTCAGCCAAGCATTAGCCGATGGCTGTTTAACTCAAGAGTTAATCCACGACGATCGGTCGGCATGTTCTACATCCGCCATGGGCGATGCCATCGTGGCACGTTTAATTTCAGCCGCGAAAGGAGCGTAATTATGGCTAAGACCCTGTATGAAAAAATTTGGCAAAATCACTTAATTGCGACCCCAGCCGATCAAACGCCATTGTTGTATATCGATCGTCACTTAGTGCATGAAGTGACGTCCCCTCAAGCCTTTGATGGATTGCGTCAAGCAGGACGAAAAGTGGCGCGTCCTGAGCGCACTACAGCCACCATGGATCACAACACTTCAACCACCAGTGCATCCATTGACGATTTGCCATTATTGGCTCGTACTCAAGTGCAAACGTTACAAAAAAATTGCGCGGAATTTGGTGTCGAACTGTTCGATGTATCTCATCCTCATCAAGGGATTGTTCATGTTATGGGGCCAGAACTTGGGCTTACCTTACCCGGTTCAACCATTGTTTGTGGCGATTCCCATACCGCCACTCATGGCGCCTTTGGTGCGCTTGCTTTTGGGATCGGCACCTCCGAAGTTGAACACGTATTAGCCACCCAAACATTGCGGCAGCGCCCAGCAAAAACCATGAACATTGTGGTTTCCGGCAACGTAGGTTTTGGGATCAGCGCCAAAGACATCGTCTTGGCCATTATTGGTACGGTTGGCCACGGCGGTGGTACCGGTTATGTCGTTGAATTCAGCGGCAGTGCCATTGAAGCCTTGTCTGTCGAAGGCCGTATGACCGTTTGTAATATGGCCATTGAACTGGGAGCCAAGGCGGGCTTAATTGCCCCAGATCAAACCACCATCGATTACCTGCAAGGCCGCCCTTATGCCCCACAAGGGGACGCATGGCAGCAAGCCGTTGCCGATTGGCAAGTGCTACACAGTGACGCCGAGGCCGTTTTTGACAAAGTGATTGAAATTGATGCGGCCACCATTGCCCCGCAAATCAGCTGGGGCACCAATCCTGGGCAAGTCATCGGGGTTGACCAAACCATTCCCAATCCCGATGACATGACCGATTTAATTGCTCAAAGTGCTGCTCAAAAAGCATTAACGTATATGGATTTACAGCCTCATCAAGCCATTAAGTCTTTACCTGTTGATGTGGTCTTTATCGGTTCTTGCACCAATTCTCGAATTGAAGATCTGCGGGCCGCAGCGGTCATTGCGGCAGGCCGTACTGTCGCCGACACCGTACAGGCCATCGTAGTACCCGGCTCCCAACAGGTAAAACAGCAAGCAGAAGCGGAAGGGCTTGATCAAATATTCACCGCAGCCGGTTTTGAATGGCGTTTACCAGGATGCTCAATGTGTCTGGGGATGAATGAAGACCGATTACAGGCCGGCCAACGCAGTGCATCAACCTCAAATCGCAATTTTGAGGGACGGCAAGGACGTGGTAGTCGTACTCATTTAGTTAGCCCCGCCATGGCTGCAGCTGCTGCAGTCAGTGGTCATTTTGTTGATGTTCGTGAATTGCTTACAGCGGAGGCATACTGATGCAACCTTTTATCCAACACAGTGGTATCGCCGCCCCATTATTGCGGGCAAACATCGATACTGATCAGTTGATCCCTAAACAATTTTTATCAAAAGTAAGCCGTGATGGTTTTGGCATCCATCTCTTTCACGATTGGCGTTATTTGGATGATGCGGGCGAACAACCAAACCCAGACTTTATTCTTAATCAAGCACCTTACCAAGATGCCACCATCTTATTGGCCGGTGAAAATTTTGGTTGTGGTTCCAGTAGAGAGCACGCTCCTTGGGCATTAGCGGATTTTGGTTTTCGTGTGATCTTTGCTGCAAGTTTTGCCGACATTTTTTTTCAAAATGCCATCAATAATGGACTGCTGCCCGTGGTTCTGCCAATGACAACGTTAACGCAATTAGCGCAAAGCACCCTTCCAATTCGTGTGGATCTACGCTTACAGCAGCTCCAACAAGGCCATCGTTTAGTCTCTTTTGAAATTGAACCCTCTATCCGCCAAAACCTCTTATTAGGGCTCGATCCAATTGGCGAGACCTTAGTATTGCAAGACGCCATCGACGCCTTTGAACAGCAGCAACCGTGCTGGCGCTAAACATAGTTCCCCCAGTCGGATAATATCGGCTCACACTTCATTACAGCAGCGTAAGGGGTTTCACCTGCGCTGCTGCCGTTTGCCTGTGCACAAGCACTCTTGAGTATCTAAATTAGAGTATTTGCTCTTATTTAAACTCGCCAGCGAACACTCAAAAGCAACATTTAAGCGCCATCAAATCAGTAAAAACAGCATAAAAAACTCAATAATCACGATAAAAGGCATTGTTAATCAATTATCAAACGAATGGTTGATACAAAAATTTAACCTTTTATGATCGTTTGCACGCAACATCCCCAACCGATATGGAGAAGTTATGCAGTTCCATCGATTATCTTTGGTTATTACGCTTGCCCTTTGTGGCTACGCATCTGCAGCCGGTTTTCAATTAGCTGAGACCTCAGCCACTGGCCAAGGTCGTTCTTACGCTGGCGCCGCCGCCATTGCCGATAATGCCAGCAGTCAAAGTCGCAATGCCGCGTTACTACTGGATCTCAATGGTACTCAGTTATCAACCGGTGTGGTCTACCTCAGTCCCAACATCAACAGCACAGGCACCACCAGCATCGCCACCGAAATGGGTACCACATCCGTCAATGCCGATGCCGATGGCTTGATCCCAGAAGCGTTCATCCCCAACGCATTTATCAGCCATAAACTCAATGAAAAGTGGGGGATTGGGATCGGGCTGGTGTCAAATTATGGATTAAAGAGCGAGCTAGATGAGGCGCATGCCGCCGCATTTTTAGGCACAAGCAGTGAGATCACCACCGTGGAGCTGACCCCAAACATGGCCTATGCCATTAACGAACAATGGCGTTTAGGAGCAGGGCTCAGACTGGTCTACACCGAAGGCGTAATTGAAGGCTATGGTCCTTATTGGCTTACTGGTTTGGCTGGCACCGAGCTTAGCCACGTATCTGGTGAAGACCGTTTAGCCGTTGGCTATCATTTAGGGGCACTATGGCAACATCAACACACACGCATTGGTTTGGCTTACCACAGTGAACTAAACCTCACCTTAGATGGGGAATATCGCGCCATCACCCTTCCAACAACAGCGGCAGTGGATGCTCGTTTAAGTGTAAATTTGCCGGCTTTTCTGGAAATGGCGATCGCGCACCAATGGACACCAGCGTTGATGTTATCGGCATCAGTAAAATGGACACAATGGAGCCGCTTTAATGATCTCATCGTCCAAACCAACGAATCTGACCCAATATTACTAAAAAAAGAAGAATTTAAAGATAATTGGCGCTACGCCATTGGGGTGGATTACCAATTAAATCCACAATGGGCTACCCGTGCCGGTATAGCGTTAGATAAAGCCGCTGTTAACGATGAACATCGTACGTTGTCCATTCCAGACAGTGATCGACTCTGGTTCAGCGCTGGCTTGAGTTACCACATAAACAAACAAACCAGTATCGACACTTCATTAACCTATTTAACATCCATTGGTGATGCACCAGTCAATGAAACAAACTTAATGCTAGATGCCACTTACAATGGAGATGTAGACGGTTCAGTCATGCTATATGGCGTGCAATTAAATTATCGTTTTTAATAATTTAACAATAAAAAAGCGCCTTTAAGGCGCTTTTTTATTTATTAATTTTTTACCACTTTTTTATACATTTCTTCAATTTCAGCAGCAAAACGCTGGTTAATTACTTTACGACGCAATTTTAACGTTGGAGTAATTTCACCCATTTTTTGGCTAAATTCACGATTAAGTAAAGTAAACTTTTTCACCTGTTCAAACTTAGCCAACTCTTGTTGAACGTGTTTTAAACGCTCATCAAAATGGGCAATTACTTTTGAATTTTCAAGTAATTCCATTTTGTCTTTATATTTAATACCACGTTCTTTAGCCCACTGCTCTAATGCTTCAAAAGCCGGCACAATCAATGCTGATACGTAATTACGCGAATCCGCAACAATCGCCACTTGTTCAACTAAAGGCTCGCGAGAAACCATCCCTTCTACGCGTTGCGGAGCAATGTATTTACCATTAGAGGTTTTCATTAACTCTTTAATGCGATCAGTAATAATCAAACGCCCTTGTTCATCAAAGCGACCACAATCTCCGGTTCGGAACCAACCATCTTCCGTAAAAGCTTCTTGATTAGCATCAGGACGATTGTAATAACCCTTCATCACAGTATCACCGCGTACCTGAATTTCATCTTCATCACCAATGCGAACTTCCAGATCGGGCAGCGGCGTTCCATTGGTACCAATACCGATGGTACCAGGACGATTGGCAGTGATAGTCGCAACGGTTTCACTCATGCCATAACCACAAATAACAGGCAAGCCAACCGATAAAAAGAATTTACTGACTTCCGGATCTAAGGCCGCACCACCACAGGGCATGACTTTAAGCTGCCCACCTAATTGAGCACGGATCTTCGACAATACCAGCCGATCTGCCGCAATCCATTTAAAAGTTCGCCACGGGCCGAAACGTTTTTGTCCCTGATCTTTTAAGAAATGGCTATAACCTTGATGCAAAGCCCAATGGAATAAACGTTGACGTTTTGTAGGGGCTTTAGCCACCTTTGTCATCACCGCTGAATAGATTTTTTCAAATAAACGAGGCACTGCACACATAGCATTCGGTTTCACCTCAGCCAATGCGCTTTGTACTTGAGTTGGATCATTCAAATAGGCATTTGTACCACCTTGTGTTAGCGCATATAAGCTCCAACAGCGCTCAAATACATGTGAGAGCGGTAAAAAAGCCAATGAAACATCCCCTTGATGAAAAGGGACGAATTCACAATGTTGGCGAATTGCAGAGGCAAAGTTACGCTGTAATAGCATAACCCCTTTCGGCTCTCCGGTTGTACCAGAGGTATAGATTAGGGTAAATAAATCATCTAAATGAAGATTACTTACACGATTTAATAATTCTTGATGGTAAACGTAGTGATCACCATCTAACAACTCTTGCCAAGTAAGTAGAGGAATATTAGCTTGGGGTTTAATCAAACCGTCCTTCATTAAGACAATCCGCTCTAATTTCGGACAGAGCGGCAAGAGTTCAATCGCTTTATCAAGCTGTTCTTGACCATCCACAAACAACATTTTCGCTTGTGAATCATTAATAATATAAGCCGCTTGATCAACCGTGCTAGTTGGGTAAATTGGCGCAGTCACCGCTCGAATTTGAGCTGCAGCCACATCTGTAATTGTCCACTCAGGGCTGTTATTCGCAAAGATAGCTAGCTTGTCTTGAACTTCGATGCCAAAAGACAAAAGCGCTTGGGAAATACCATCGGCATAAATACCGAATTGTTTCCAACTAATGTCTGCCCACGCTTCTCCTTCTTGAAAACGTAATGCGGGGGCGTCTCCCATCTGGATCATTTGTTGGCGTAATAAGGCGACCACATGGAATTGCTCTAAAGGGGTTTTCAAGAGAAGATCTCCAACTATCTATTGGGCGTACAAGTGTACCTTTTTATATCATAAAACACTTAATGATTGAATAAATTACGCTTTAAATTAATGTTTTAAGCAAAAATTCAGAGATAACAGGCTAAATATTAGTAATATTTATTGTCTCTTTCCCCATTTTTAGCATCCTTAAAATACAAAGAAATAAATCACGGTAATTAAACGCAATGTGCTATCTATTGAAGGAGTAAACAATAGACTAAAAATAGTCTAGTGTATTTCAGTCCAATTCGTAGATTAAATCTAAACAAGCGATATTTTTAACATCAAATGAAAAATAACCAAACGCAAAAAGCCCAAGTCCTAAGACTTGGGCTTTTTAGCAGTTAACCGCAATGGCGCTTAACTAAATGGGTGTCTGGCGATGACCTACTCTCACATGGGAACTCCCACA
>JAWXTX010000075.1:0-13544 GCA_044433165.1 Ferrimonas sp.
GGATCTACACCTTGCGCTATGTTTTTCTCACGGATGAGGGGGAGCTTTTTGAAATTGCACGTACCGTTGTGGTGGAAGCGTCGACATCGCGGCTGACATTCATCGGCGTTGATAACGTCCAACTGATCCAAGGCCAAGATTTTGATCCCTTTGAAGGGGTTCAGGTATTTGATCTTTTAGGCAATGATTTAAGCAAGCAACTGCGCATCAAAGGCAGCGTCGACACCAATGTAATTAGCGATTACCGCTTACTGTACTATGTGCCAGATGTTGATGGCGAAGAGGTAACTTACAGCCGTTTGATTCAAGTTTACCCAGTGGACAGCGCTCCCAAGATTGAAGGTGCCTACCGCACTATTATCTGGCAAGGGCAGCCGTTTGAGCCATTACTTGGGATCAGCGCTTACGATTTGGAAGACGGCACACTCACATCGCTCATTCAAATGACCGGCAGTGTGGACAGTACCGTTATCGGAGAACATTGGTTACAGTACCAAATACAAGACAGTAGCGGCCTACAAACAACCACAAATCGCGTTGTGCAAGTGCATGCCATACCCGCAGCAACGGCTTACCCAATCCAAGGGGTAACGGAGATCACCTTGCTTGAAGGGCAGCACTTTGACCCTATGGCTGGGATCGCCCCCTTAGATCCACAATACGGCAATGCCGATATCACCGTCATTGGCGCCTTATCATGGCCAACCACAGGGCGCTATCTGCTTCGTTATCAGCTACTCGATCAACAACAGCAGTTATGGGAACAGGTGCGCTATATCAATGTCGTCACAACGGATAGGCTGCCAACCATTGAGGGCCTCACCCCACTGAGATTGGTGCAAAACCGAGATTTTGATCTGCTGCTCGAAGTGCGCGCTTACGATGCCGATGGTCAAGAGATCAGCGATGCCCTGAGCTATACCGGCGATATTGATTTTAGCCGCCTTGGCGATTATGAAATTACCTACCATGTGCAAGATAGCAATGGCTTACAGTTCAGCGCCGTACGTCAAATAAGCATTATTCAAGCGCCATCCAGTGGCAGTATGTCATGGTTTGGCCTTATGTTAATGGTCCTTTGCCTAAGCTATCGCCGCAAATACATGGCTAACTAACACTCAGCACATCCACCAATAGTGCAGCGAGCAGAGGCCATTCAAATCCCCTCTGCTCGCATTCACAATCTCGCGCGACACACAAAGATCAACCGTTATAAAATAGTGCTATTCCCTACGCTCTTAGTTATCAGTAGCATCCGCTAATACTGATCCATCTTTGAGGCTCATCATGCGTTTACTGCACACTTCTGATTGGCATTTAGGCCAATATTTTTATGGAAAAAATCGCGCCGAAGAGCATCAGGCATTTTTAAATTGGCTGCTCGAGCAGATAGATGAGCACGACGTCGATGCCTTGATAGTCTCAGGCGATCTCTTCGATACCGGCACTCCGCCCAGTTATGCCCGCCAGCTGTATAACAGCTTAATTACCCGTATGAGTCCGCGTCGTTGTCAATTGATCTTAGTGGGGGGCAATCACGACTCCGTAGCCATGCTCAATGAATCAAAAGGCTTACTGGCCGAATTGGGCACGCATTTGGTCGCCAGTGCCAGTGGTGATTGGCAAGAACAGCTCATCTCAATTCCCAATAAAAACGGTGAATTGGCCGCCATCGTAATGGCCGTCCCCTATTTACGCCCGCGTGACTTAATCCATTCCAGCGCCAATTTAGATGGCCGCCAAAAACAGCAACAACTGCAACAGGCCATCAGCGAGCATTATCAGCAGCTCTATCAACAAGCGCAGATTTTACGCGGAGAACGGCCCATTCCCATTATCGCCACTGGCCACCTAACCACCGTCGGAGCAAGCCGCAGTGAGGCAGTGCGAGAGCTGTACATCGGTACTTTAGATGCCTTCCCTGCGCACGCCTTCCCCACGGTCGATTATCTGGCACTTGGTCATATTCATCGCAGCCAAATCGTTGCAAGCCAGCCACATATGCGCTATAGCGGCAGCCCTATCCCATTGAGCTTTGATGAACTCAATCGCCCCAAAGAAGTGCTGCTGGTTGAATTTGAGCAACAAAACATGGCTCAAGTACAAGCCTTACCGGTGCCCACCTTTCAAGCGATGGCGCAATTGCGAGGATCATTGGCCGAGATAGAGCAGCAACTCCAGCAGTTTGCCCCCAATGGCGACACCACAAACTCCGCCCCATCCACATGGCTAGACATTGAAGTACGCAGCGACGAATACATTCCAGATCTGCAAGGGCGGATCTTAACCATTGCTGCCGAACTGCCGGTTGAGGTGCTGTTAGTGCGCCGCCAGAAAAAACAAAACCACAACAGCTTAAACACCCAGCAGCACAACGAAACACTGGCTGAGCTAACCATTGACGAAGTGTTTGCCCGCCGCTTAGCCATCGAAACGTGGGATGAGGAGTGCGGCGCCCAACGACAACAGCGTTTGCAAGAACTGTTCAAGCAAACAGCGGCGCAGCTGCAGGAGCAATCACAATGAAAATATTAAGTTTGCGCTTTAAAAACCTCAACGCCTTAAAGGGCGAATGGAAGATTGATTTTCGACAAGAGCCTTTCATCAGTAATGGCTTATTCGCTATTACAGGGCCGACAGGTGCGGGTAAAACCACTTTATTAGACGCCATCTGCTTAGCGCTTTACCACGAAACCCCGCGTTTAAAAATCAGCCCAACCCAAAATGAGCTAATGACTCGAGGCACCGCCGAATCGCTTGCAGAAGTCGAATTTGAAGTACAAGGGCAAGGCTATCGTGCGTTTTGGAGCCAACGCCGCGCCCGTGGCAGCAGCAAAGGTAACTTACAAGCCCCACAAGTGGAATTAGCGCGCCTAAACGATAACCAAATTTTAGCTGAAAAAGTAAAAGAGAAGCTGGCACTCACCGCGGAGCTCACCGGTTTAGACTTTGGCCGATTCACCAAGTCTATGCTGCTAAGCCAAGGGCAATTTGCGGCCTTTTTAAATGCCAGTGCCAACGACCGTGCCGATCTATTAGAGGAGCTTACCGGTACCGAGATCTATGGCCAGATCTCCTCTCAGATCTACGATAACGCCAGTACAGCTGAACAAACACTTAAACAACTGCAAGCACAGCAACAAGGTATGGCGCTGCTTAGCCATGAAGCCTGCCAAGCACTCGCTAAACAACTGACCTTATTAGAAAGCGAGCAGCAACAGTTACAGGAAGACGAAACGCAACTTCAACAACAGATTCAATGGTTACAACGCTTTGAACAGCTGCAGCAACAGCATTTACAGGCCGAGAAACAGCAGCAGCAAGCCAACCAGCACTGGCTTGGCGCGGCAGACAAACTTGCCAAGCTCGCTCAAGCCGAGCCTGCTCAACCATTAGAAACCGATTACCAATTACTGCAACAACGCACGAAGCAACTTAGCGAGCAGCAAGAGCTCGCCCAAAAACAGCAGCAGCGCCTCGACGACTTAGAGCCCAAACAGCAACAGCAACAAGAGCTTGTTACAAAATGCGAGCAAGATCTGCAACAGCAGCAGCAACGGCAAACCCAAGGTGAACAACATCTTACAGAAAAGGTGCAGCCGCTCGATCAAGCGCTCCAACGCAACAAAGAGCAACTCTCGGCACTCCAAGAGCAATTACAGCAACAGCAGCAGCACGTAACCACACAGGCGGAAAAACAACAGCAAACTCAAACGGCAATCACCGCGCAACAGCAGCAACAACAACAGGCGCGTGAATACTTAGAAGCCCACCCTGCTGGCGCGCATTTGCCCGCCCAGTTACCACTTTGGCGCAACTACCTTAAGCAAATCAGTCAATTCACCGATAAAATTGATGCCATTCCAACTATCGATACTGAACAGTTGTTGCAAGTAAAGCGCGACTTAAACGCATGGCATGAGCACCAACAGGCACTTAATGATCAGCAACAATTAACGCAGCGCGCGCAGCAACAGGCAGAAAAAGCCTACCAACAATGGCAGCAACAACACGAAGCCTTGCCGGAACAACTCACCCAGCTTCAGCAACAACTGCAAGAGCTGCCAGCATTGCTGCGCTTAAGCGAAAACTACGATCAAATTGAGCAAAATCAGCAGCGGCTGCAACAGCGTTTAAGCGACCAGCAACAAGCCCAACAAACCGCTGAGAAAAAATATCACGCCAGTCGGCAACAATGGAAAAACGGGCAACCGGAACTGAAACGATTAACCGAGCTGGCGGAAATTGAGCAGAAAATCCTAAGATTACACGCACAACGTGCCGAGCTTGCCCCCAATGAGCCTTGCCCTTTGTGTGGCGCACTGGAACATCCGTTATTAGAGCAACCACAAGAGGCATTAACCCGCACTCAGCAAAGCCAAGCGTTAGCGCAATGGCAACAACAACTCGATGAGCAACAAACGCAAGGGATCCGCTTTAAAGAGCAAGCGCACCAATTAGCGCAGCAATATCAAGATACTCAGCATCAATTAACCGAGTCGCAGCATCAACAGCAAAACCTACAACTGCAATGGCAACAGGCGTATACGCAAACGCACCTAAGCCGTATTCTGCCCAACCTTAATTTAGCGGATCTGCCCTCTTTACAAGAATGCCAGCAACAACAACAGCAGCAGCTCGAGCAATTACAACAGCAGCAACAAACAGGAGAAAACCACCGCACCACATTGCAGCAAGCGTTTGAAGACAATGTGCAGCAACAGCAGCAAGTGCAAAAAGCCCATGACCAATACCAGCAATTGCAACTAGAGCATACGCAGCAACAGCAGCATCAGCAATTACGTCATGAACATCAGCAACAGCAGCAGCAGGTGGTGACACAATGGCAAGAGCAATTGCAACCATGGCACCTTTCGTTACCCAGCGAGATCTCGCAATTTGATTCATGGTTAGCACAGCAGCAGCAATGCAGCGAAGACTACCAAATCCATTGCCAGCAACAAGCGACGGCTGAAAAAGAGCTCCAAACGCTGCAGCTAACCCTCCGCCACCAACAAGAGCAAGCAAAAGAGCAACAGGAACAACAACAGCAGCTCGAGCAAGACATTGCCGCGATACAGCAGCAACAAGAGCACACCCAACAGCAACGGTTTGCACTGCTGG
This sequence comes from Ferrimonas sp., assembly GCA_044433165.1. GTDB lineage: Bacteria > Pseudomonadota > Gammaproteobacteria > Enterobacterales > Shewanellaceae > Ferrimonas. The sequence continues at coordinate 5,125 of JAWXTX010000075.1, forward strand.
GGGAGCGTGACATCAGCGAAGAGCGAGCACACCTAGCTAAAAATGTGGCGCAAGCACAAACCGCATTACAACAAGCGCAGCAAACCCAACAGCTATTGCAAACCCAACAGCAAGAATGGCAAACACAGCAGAGTGACCAACAAAAACAGATGGAAGCACTGCAAATCGAGGTCAATGGCGCCACAGAAGCACTGCAAGCTCAGCTTAAAAAAGCAGGTTTTAGTAGCATAAAAGCACTAAGTGCGGCCTTGTTGCCTGCCTCAGAGCTGCAGCAGCTACGCCAAGAAAAACAACTGTTAGAGCAAAAAAAAGCGGAGGCGGATAACCTCGTAAACCACAACCTAGAACAGCAGCAAACGCATTTATTACAGCAACCGGTAGCGTTAGAGTCCATTGTATCATTAACCACCATCATGAGCTCCGAGGCGGAACAAACCCGCATAGCCACCTTGCAGCAGCAACAGCGTGACTTACAGCAACAGCTTAATGAATGTGCCCAGCAACAAGGCGCTAAACGGGCGGATCTCCAACGTGATAAACAACAGCGCGAGCAACAAACACAGCTGCAGTGCGACATTCAGAAACAACAGCAAAATGTAGATGAATGGGCGCATTTAAATGGGCTGATTGGCTCCCGAGATGGCGCCAAATTCCGCCGTTTCGCCCAAGGGTTAACCTTGGAGCATTTGGTGCATTTAGCAAACCAACAACTGCAAAAACTGCATGGCCGCTATCAACTTACGCGCAAACAAGGCAACAGTTTAGAGCTGCAAGTGATCGATCTTTGGCAGGGCGATAACGAGCGTGACACTAAAACGCTCTCTGGTGGTGAAAGCTTTTTAGTGAGTTTAGCGCTGGCACTCGCATTATCGGATTTAGTCAGCCACAAAGTGCGCATTGAATCGCTGTTTTTAGATGAGGGATTTGGCACCTTGGATCAAACCACTTTAGATACCGCCCTCGATGCTTTGGATCAGCTAAACGCCACTGGCAAGATCATCGGTGTTATCAGCCATGTTGAAGCCTTAAAAGAACGTTTGCCGGTGCAAATTGCCATTCACAAACAAGCCGGTTTAGGGTTAAGTCAATTGGCGCCTCAATATCGCGTTGAGCATGCCAACGAGACAACGCCAAGCAACACCCAACCGGCGGTTCAAAAGGCCATAGCAGCGCAATAAAATCTCATTGAGATTAACGGGTAATAGGCAGTTCATCACAATAGCACGGTACTTAAAGGGCAATTTAAGTACCGTGCTTAAACCCGTTATTGATGACTGAAAATCGAACGCGTTAGCCGTTATCAATATTGCGATTCAAAATAACTTTCTAAAATAACGGCCGCCGATTGTGCATCTACCGCACCTTTGGTTAAAGAGCGGTAACCACCACGAGAAAACAGATCCGCCTTCGCATCTACGGTTGTTAAACGCTCATCGTGCGTCAAGGTTTCAATGCCATAACGCCCAAATAAGCGCCCAGCAAATTTTTTAGCCAGATGAGTGACGTCCTGCTCGGTGCCATCCATATTTAATGGCAGCCCTACGACCAGTTTATCCGGCTGCCATTCTTTTATTAATTTGCTGATCTCATCCCAATTGGGGATCCCGTCGCGCGCTTTGATACCGATTAATGGGCGGGCGGTACCGGTAATACTTTGCCCCACAGCGACACCAATACTTTTGGTGCCAAAATCAAAGGCTAAAATGGTGCTCATGCGTGTCCTACATCATTTGAAAGGTGACAAATATCAATGCCTAAACGACTTACTGCCTGCTGCCATAGCTGCGCTTGTGGTACCTCAAAAAGCAGTTCCGGATCAGCAGGAATGGTTAACCAAACGTTATCGCGCAATTCTTGTTCTAGCTGCCCAGGAGACCAACCAGAATAACCCAGTGTCACTAAATAACGCTGCGGTTGAGCCAAGGTGCCTAACGCCTCTAGTACGTCTTTTGAAGTGGTTAAAGCAATCTCATCGGTTAGCTGATGGCTGCTGGCAAAGGTTGAACCGGCACTGTGTAACACAAAGCCACGATCGCTGTTTACTGGGCCACCAAACAGTACTTGGTTATTGGTGGCCGGCGCCAGCGTAAAACCTTCCTCTTTAATGGTTAGCGCCACCAGCAACTGTTGCAGTGAGATATCTACTGGGCGGTTTAAAATCAAGCCCATGGCACCATCATCATTATGTTCACAGAGGTAAGTCACCGTTCTGGAAAACACCGGATCTTGCAACGATGGCATCGCAATCAATAAGTGATGGGCAAGGCTCTGCATAATTAACCTCCAGCCAATTTAACCTGATAATTCCGCTGTTCAAGTAACGTTTTGAGTTTGGCTCGGTCATCGCCTTGAATTTCAATATCAAAGCCTTTCACTGCCCCACCACAACCCATTTTTTTCTTTAAATCAGCCGCCAATGTTTTCAGCTCCGGCGCCGCCAACCCTAAGCCTGTGATCACCATCGCGCCTTTGCCCTTACGCCCTTTGCGATCCATTTGAATACGAACAATGCCATCGCCGGTTGGCGGCGCTTGTGGCTCTTTAGGCTGCTCAATACGACCGCCATCCGTGCTATAGACCAGTTGTGAATTGTTATCCGACATCATTTTTATTGCGATTTTGAAAGACAGACGCTGATTGTATCAGATCCCGTCAGCCGCAGTAGGCTGAGCCTCGAACACGATGTCAGAGTCCACCTACGCCAAGCTCTGAGCACACCGTAGAGTCACGGCTCAAGCTGGCACTAATGCGCCATAAAACGAAGCAATTTGGCGGCAATCAACCATACTCTCTAACGGTTCGTTCACTTTCTTATGAGGCAGTACGCTCTGCCCCCAGCATCAAGAAATCAGAAGGAACCGGTGGTACTGGCGAAGCCAACAGGCGCTCAAAATGCGTCAGCACCATTTACAAACCATCAAGTCACCAGCTTAGACAGTGGGTTACCGGTTTGTTTACGTACACGGTAACGGTAAACACGCTGCTCTACCGATAACTTGGAAGGCGATAATGAAAGCATTGCTTCTGTTCATCACTGCGCTCACCGTTAGCGGCTGCGCGAATATTCGTACCAACATCGATTACAACACCAGCATCAATTTCAGTCAGTTCAACAGTTGGGCTTGGTTGCAACCGGCGCAGATGGCGGCCGCAGAAGCCTATCGGCATGATGGCCTTTATGATGCGCGCATTCGGGCAGCGATAGAAAATGAGCTACCGGCTCGTGGCTTGTTTAAAACCACGGAAAATAACGCCGGCTTATTAGTGAATTATTTAACTTCGGTTCAAAATAAGGTCGATATTAATACGTTTTATAATAACTTCGGTTACTACCCTTATTATCGCCCAGACCCATGGCGTCCGGTTTTTGCCCCCGATATTCAAGTTCAGCAATACCAAGAAGGGACGTTGATCATTGATCTTATCGATGCCCAAACCTCACAACTGGTTTGGCGCGGGACGGCAACGTCCATCATCGATCCAGATCAAACGCCAGCTGAGCGGACAAAATCAATCAATAAAGCGGTTAAAGCCATTTTGGCTCAATATCCCCCCACCACTCATTAAACAAAAAACAACGCCGCCATAGAGTATGGCTCCATAGCGGCGTTATGATTTCACTGCGTATTAGGCTAATTCAATGGCCATCGCCACTGCTTCGCCACCGCCAATGCATAGGCTGGCGACGCCCCGCTTTAATCCTTGCGCTTGTAAGGCGTGCAGCAAAGTCACCACAATGCGGCTCCCACTGCAGCCGATGGGGTGCCCAAGCGCGCAAGCGCCGCCATGAATGTTCACTTTATTGGCATCCAACTCGAGCGCTTGAATCGCCGCCATCGTTACCATGGCAAACGCTTCATTAATTTCAAACAAATCCACATCACTCGGTTGCCACCCCAGCTGATTCAGCAATTTTGATAACGCCCCAATCGGTGCCAGTGTGAACTCGTTGGGCAATTGCGCATGGCTGGCATGGCCTTTGATTGTCGCAAGAATTGGCATGCGGTTGGCCTGAGCATACTCGACGGAAGTCACCACCAATGCGGCCGCGCCATCACTGATGGAGCTGGAATTCGCCGCTGTAATGGTGCCATCATTGACAAAGGCAGGGCGTAAATGGGGAATTTTTTCAGGGCGCGCCTTACTGGGCTGCTCATCCACCGTCACTTGCTGCTCTCCATGGCGAGTCGTCACTGCCACTGGCGCAATTTCCGGCGCAAAGACACCACGGTCAATGGCGGTCTGTGCGCGCCGTAAAGACTCTAACGCAAACGCATCCATCCGTTCACGCTCAAACCCCAGCGCATCGGCGGTTTGCTGGGCAAAAAAACCCATGGCCTTGCCGGTATCAGCGTCCTCTAAGCCATCAAGAAACATGTGATCGAGCACTTGGTTGTGCCCCATACGTAGCCCATTGCGGACTTTATCCAATAAATAAGGCGCTTGACTCATGTTTTCCATACCGCCAGCAACCGCCACATTGAGGCTACCGGCTTGCACCATGTCGTGCGCCATCATCAGCGTTTTCATGCCAGAGCCACACACTTTATTCACGGTTGTAGCTCCAACCCCTTGAGGCAATTGCGCCGCTAAGCTTGCTTGCCGAGCTGGGGCTTGTTTTAGCCCAGCCGGCAATACGCAGCCCATCAAGACCTCTCCCACTTGCTCCGGCGCAATCTGAGCTCGCTGAACCGCGGCTTGAATTGCAACACTGCCCAATATTGGCGCAGGAACGGTACTTAAACTGCCTTGAAAACTCCCCATAGGGGTACGCGCGGCTGACGCAATCACTACCGTTGTTCCATTCGCCATAGTTACTCTCCGATGTAAATTACGTGGCTATTATCGCCAGCCTCTATGGTGCTGACGTTTGTGCTGTCGTTCATGCTTTGGCGAGCATTTGGCTTAAGTGCACGGCATAACGAACGCCTCGAAGCATAACCATAAGGTGTGCGTGCCGACTTGGGGCATACCGCTTGTTAGCTCGGTTTGACTGTACTGAGGTTATGGGATCTGCCACTGCGCTTCGCGCTACCATTGCGCTCTGCCATTTCTCGGCCAAACTTACGGTTCAAACTAACCAATTGGGTCAATCATCACTCGCTACTGATATATCGTAAAACAGCCATTTTTTGTTTCGTTATTCATAAAAAAAGCGCAATGCGATAACGAGCAGTCGCGAACAAGATCGCACGGCGAGTGGCTCAGGCTAGCCGTTCAACATGGCTTCAGGCACACTGCTGATTCGGCTTTTTTACCCTTTAACCCACCGCAAAAGATGAGCTTTTAACCATGGCCAACACCTCTTATTCCCCCTTAATGCAAGCGATCCAAACTTTGGTTCAACAAGGTAAATCCCCAACCATTGCCTTATTAAAAAGCCGCGTTGGGCCAGATTATCCATTGCCCCAATTAATTGAAGCCATTCGGCGCCACAAAGCCAATGCCCCCATTGAAGCCGATACCAACCTCAACCCACCGGCAGCCGCTGTCAATGAGCCTGTCTCTACGGTGGCTTTACAACAGCAGATCCATGAATTGCAACTTGAGATCCAACAATTACAACAACGGCTGGCTAAGTTAGAGGCCAAGCAGTAAGCTTGCCGGCCGCGCTCTGTCTGGAATTGATGAATGTATCTGGTTGAAATCCGCTTTGAATGCTACGACAACACCACCGTAACCGCTGTCGAACAGGCCATTAATCGATTAATGGAAGCATGGCGCCACAATGGCCAGTTGCTGGGGCGGGAGTTTCCGTTAGTGCAGCACGATGCCGAATTTACCTTGCGGGCCATGTGCCCTGAGATCGAGAGTTTACAACCAGCATTTAGCTCACCATGGGTGAGGCGCCAACTGCATGCGTTAAGCGAGGCCAAACTATTACAGCCTCGGGTTAAGCTGATTGGGCGCGACATTAACTCCGAAGCCAGCGCCGAAGCCTTACCAACGCAAAGTCAAATTCTCTATACCACTTATGTGCACTCCTGCTCACCATTACGCGACGGCGAAACCATGATGCCAGTGCCTTTATATCGGCTACCAGCCAGCTTTAACGGTGACCACAAAGCGCTGGTTAAATGGCAAACCGAGTGGCAAGCCTGCGATGAGTTACAGATGGCGGGCAGCGGCGCGGTTGAATTCGCCGCGTTAAATGAGATAGCCAGCGTGGACTCGGTGCTTTTCCGCCGTGGCTGGGATCTTCGTGGGCGGCTCGAATACCTGAGCCAGATCCCCACTTACTATTATTTGTATCGCGTTGGGGGCGCCAATCTCCAAATCGAGCAACAACGTCCCTGCCCTCGCTGTGGCAACCCGAATTGGCGTTTAGCAGAGCCATGGCACGATTTATTTCATTTTCGCTGTGAGCCTTGCCGCTTGGTTTCCAACCTGTCATGGGATCTGATCTCATAATCGTGATGAGCCGCAACAACGCCATTCGTTCATCTAATGGCTAACGTCTCCATGGCCATAACACCCGCCACATACTGGCAAAACGCGCCCGTAATGAAAGTACCGGTAACGGGGCTTCGATAATGGGGGCGACGACGGTGTGTGGCCGAGGGGTTAGCTGCTGAAAAAATTGTCGTAAAGTTGGCGCCAATTGCTGATGCGGCCGCTCTCCTGGGATCTCCAACCAAATGCTGCCACTGTCGTTATCCAGAACAATCATCTCCTCTCCTTCCCCCAAAACACCGAGAAAAATGGTGGGTGCTTGCTTGAGTTTGCGTTTCATCAACAGGTGGCCTATCAAATTTTGCTGTAGCCGTTGACGGTCATCGTCATTCCAGACCTGCAACAATTCCCCACGGCCAAATGCCGCCTGAAAATACAACGAGCCGGCATACCACTGACCATAAAAGTGACCGACATCCTCATGCAGTGTTAAGGCTAATGCCTCTGCAACGTTTGCAAAATCCTGCGTCGGTATTTGCTGAGCCGCTTGCCACAGTGCAATCCCATCTTCATTGCGTCGCACTAATGCGGGGCCATCTTCGTCATGCTCGGTTTGTGGTAAGGGTTGCCAGGCCCGTTGGTACGCTTGCAGAAAGTCATTCAGTGGGGAATACAACATAGAATCGGATATTTTTGGTAAACTTCGGCCTTTAGTTTGCCACAGTTTTTGATTGGTTATGTCACAGCACGATCCTTACCAACACGCCGAAGCCTTAAAGGGGCTGACTTTAGGTCAACAAACCCAGTACGTTGCTCAATATGATCCCAGCCTATTACAGGCGGTACCACGGGCTTTAAATCGCGATGCTATCCAGTTAACCGAGCCGTTGCCCTTCCATGGCGACGACATTTGGACCGGCTACGAATTATCGTGGCTAAACCCTAAAGGCAAGCCCATGGTGGCGATTTTGCACTTACAACTGGATGCCAATAGCCAAAATTTAATTGAGTCAAAGTCCTTTAAGCTTTATCTCAATAGCTTTAACCAAACCAAAATCGACTCAACCGAGGCGTTAGTGGCGTGTTTAACGCAAGATCTAAGCCACTGCGCGCAGGGTCAAGCGCAGGTGCAACTGACCTTACCGGCCGATTTTCGTACTCAACCCATGACCGAGTTAGAAGGCCATTTAATTGATGATCTCGATATTGAAGTAACCGATTATCAATTTAATCCGGCAATCTTAGCGACGGCTACCGAGACCGAGATTGTGACTGAAACCTTGCGCTCAGATCTGCTCAAGTCCAATTGTTTAATTACCTCACAGCCGGATTGGGGTAGCGTGCAAATTCGTTATCAGGGGCCAAAGATCAACCAAGAAGCGCTGTTACGCTACTTGATAAGCTTCCGCCAACATAACGAGTTTCATGAGCAATGTGTCGAGCGGATCTTTATGGATCTGACACGCTATTGCCACTGTCAAAAGTTAACGGTTTATGCACGTTACACTCGACGCGGCGGGCTCGATATCAATCCTTTTCGCAGTAACTTCGAAGCCACACCCAGCAACCTTCGATTAGCGCGCCAATAAACCGCGCACGCTTGTAGTTGGATTAGCGCGCTCATTGATGTGATTTAATGAGCGCGCGGCGGGTTAATGGGAAGTTGTAATGGAAAGTTCATTGGGGCCTGTAGCACCAGATAATGGTAACGCGTGCGATAATTGCGCCATCACTTGAGCGTAGGTAACAACGTAGTTATCCATGCAAAAAACATCGACACTGGATAGCACCCCTTTGCGCACATACAGCGCCAATGAGGTAGCAAGCGGATCCGCTAATGTCTCCTGACGGGCAAATAACGCCGCCAGTCGCACCAAATCTAAATAACTGGGGTGGCGAGTCTGATAGCTGAACTGACGCCAATAGCGGGCAAGCTCAACAAGCTCGCTTGGGAATTGATATTGCGTTAAAAGCACCCACCCCAAAGGCCCCTTCAAACGCGTTAAACAGGCACTCAATTCCGCCTT
>JAWXTX010000076.1:0-12915 GCA_044433165.1 Ferrimonas sp.
TGGACGGGACTCGAACCCGCGACCCCCGGCGTGACAGGCCGGTATTCTAACCAACTGAACTACCACTCCGCACTTGACTTATTAGCGGCTTACGCTGCCATCTCGTCTTGGCGCTTAGAATACGGTTGGCATTTTGCAGCGTCAACAAAATATTGCACTCAAAAAAGCCGTTTGTACAACTAACCATCAAAATGCTGCTGATTTATTCACTGACTCGGTTTGTCTGGGCTATTCAGTGCATTGAGATCCACTGTTTCTGGTGTTAATTCCACCTCTTCAGCCGTATCTGCTTTTTTCTTGAAAAGTCCTTTAAGTTCATCGCGTAAAAACCAGAGCACAGCAATCAGCACTGTTATCGCCAGCACAAGCAGTAAAGTAACAATTAATATTTTAAGAACGTTTTGCTTCGCATCACGCTCATTTTGAGCCGCTTCATCTTGTTTTTGCCACGTAACTTCAATAGGCGTTAATTGACGAGCAACGACCGGAGGTGCCAATCGATGAAAATGCACAGGTGCCAGAGATAACACAAACTCCTTGCCAGTATTCGTGCTCCCCATCACTTGCGCATGAATGGCGTAACTGCCAATTTCCATAAATTGGTTTAGATAGATTTTTTGTTCATAGGCAAAGGGCTCAATCATCATTTTGGTTTCAGATTGATCCGGCAATACAACCGTTAACTCGATGTGCAATTCCGCCAGCACCAATTCAGGCGCACTAACAACCGATAATATCGAAACTTGCTGATCAATTGTCTCAATACTTAATGCCACCGGTGCAGGCAATACTTCAACTTGATAATTGGCTTGTCGAGAAAAAGAGGAATTTGCCACGCGCACGGTTAAATCATACAAGCCCGCGGGATAATTAAAGTTTAATTCACCAGCGAATTTTCCATCATCGGGGTGCTCATCAAAACCCGTTCCACTGTCGCTGTAATGCCCTAATGTGTAAGGTCCCATAGCAAAGTTTTCATCGCCTTCGCGGTTACGGGAAACCAAGCTAACGAGCCAGTCGAGTTGACGAGAAAAATTCTTTAGAATTAAGCGTTCACCATCACCTTGAACTTCTGCTTCCATTTTTAACCGCTCACCGCGATAAATCAGGCTAGGCAAATCAGAGTGCTGTAACACAATGTCACTGAGTACTCGAACTTGACTATCTTTTTCAATACTGCCAAATAATTGCCATGGGCCAGGCGCAGGATTGTTAATTCGGATCATGTCGCTGTTATTCGTCGTACTCCACTGCACCGTGTTTGGGTGACGGTTGGCATACCACTTACTGCCATCAGGCTGCACAATAACAATTGCTTGTGACTGCTCTTTACGTTGAACAAACAAGACTATCGATTCCACTTGCCCATCAACCCTAAAACGGTTGTCTAAAATGGGAATACTTTGGCTTGACGCACTCTCCGCCATGACCGCTGAGGCCATAGAAAGCAGTAAAAGAAATTGAATTAAGGGCACACGCAGCCGAGACCACCGCATGTTAACGGAACCAAATGGCATCACTGACCATCTCCATCCGAGTTTGATGATTATTCACTTCTTCGGCTGATGCACGGATCACTTTAGCTCGACGTTGTCCCTCTTTAATGGGCGTGAATGCTTCCGTTTGAGCCGAACCCTCTTGACCAAATTGCAGCTTCACTTGGCCACCGGTAAGGTATAAATACACATCGGCAAGAATTTCCGAATCCAATAACGCGCCATGAAGGGTTCGATGGCTATTATCAATGCCATAAAAGCGGCAAAGTGCATCTAAATTTAAATGCCCTTGCAGTTCACCTCGGTTCTTTAATTCGCGCGCCAGTTGCAAGGTATCAACCACACTACAATGATCTTCAATCGGAGCATGTCGACCAACCATTTCAAATTCATGGTTGATAAAACCCATATCAAAGTTTGCATTATGGGCAATCAATTCCGCGCCATGAATAAATTCAAAAAAGTCATCCGCCACTTCAGCAAAGGTGGGTTTATCGGCCAAAAATTCATCGCTAATTCCATGAACCTCAAACGCTTCTTTGTCGACCGGACGGTCGGGTTTTACGTACACATGAAATGTGCGGCCCGTGAGTTTGCGGTTAATCATTTCAATACAACCAATTTCCACAAGGCGATGGCCCAAATAATGCGCCCCTGCCCCTTGGTTCATCCCTGTGGTTTCGGTATCAAAAATAACCTGACGCTTTGATGATGCAACTAAAGTCATGCTCTTCTCAATCTGTGGTGGAGCCAATAGGGCGCAATCATACTGTAGCCACCGTTCAAATGCGCCATTATCCACCTGAGTTTCAGCTAAGACTCACGTATACTTGCCGTTTTACCATCGAATGATAAAGATGAGCGAACGCAAAGCGGTTACGCTATATACGGACGGTTCCTGTTTAGGCAACCCCGGTCCTGGGGGGTATGGCGCAGTGATGCTATATCGCCAGCACCGAAAAGAATTGCAACAGGGGTATGCTCTTACCACTAATAACCGAATGGAGCTGTTGGCCGCGATTATTGCTTTAGAGACATTAATAGAGCCTTGCGATGTCACCTTACATACAGACTCGCAATACATGCGCCAAGGGATCACCCTGTGGATCCACGGCTGGAAACGCAACGGTTGGCAAACAAAAGCAAAAGCCGCCGTAAAAAATGTGGATTTATGGCAGCGTTTAGATGCGGTAAGCCAGCACCATCAAATTGATTGGCACTGGGTTAAAGGCCATTCTGGCGATCCAGAAAACGAACGTTGCGACCAATTAGCACGTGCAGCAGCCAGCGCCACCAATTTACCCCAAGATACCGGTTACCAAGCCTCTACCTAAAAGGCTCGCTGCTTAGCAGCTAAAATACAAAATGGCTGGGATGCAGTTCACCTCAGCCATTTACACCAGCACACTTCTGCATGATTAGCAGAATCATCAGAAAGGGCCCTGATTATGGCGTAAATAAATTAAGGCCAAGTTCCTTAGCAAAGTAACTGATCCCAGCACGTGCGCGCACACTGTTACCCACCTCATCTAAAGGCGGAGCAAAACCAGCAATGGCTAATTGCCCGGGTACAACCGCCAGCACACCACCACCAACGCCACTTTTACCCGGCAAACCAACCTCAAACGCAAAATCCCCAGAGGCGTCATATAACCCCTCCATCATCATCTCAGCTAAAACTGGATGCACGTTGCTTTCCGCCAATACTTGCTGCTGAGTGCGAGGGTTAATGCCGCCATTGGCCAAACAGGCTCCCATAGTGGCTAAATCCACGGCGTTTACCAAAGTTGAACACTGACGCGTATAAACATCTACTGCCGCCATTGGATCGCTATAGCATGCTTCGGCCGAATACATTAACCACGCAATAGCACGGTTATGGAAGTTCGTGGTTTGTTCTGATTCATTCACCTCATCAGACAATTGAATCGAGCGCCCAGCAAAAGCCGATTGCGTTGCTAATATCGATTGCCAACGCGCCTCAGGACCATCACCCGAAACCAAGCTCGCTGTCGAGATGGCCCCAGCATTAACAAGTGGGGACAAAGGTTTGCCACCATGCAGCTCTAATGCCATAACCGAATTAAAAGGCAGCCCAGTTGGATCGGCACCAACTTTTTGCTGCAAAGCATCCGCGCCGATAGCATCAATCACATTGCACAACGTAAATACTTTAGAGATGGACTCAATGGCAAATTCAAACTCCGCATCGCCCACTTGAAATACGTCACCAGCCGCCGTCACTACAGCAAAACCACACAGATCGCTAGGAACCGAAGCCAGATAAGGAATGTAACTGGCATTTTCACCGGCTTGCTTGGTGCAGGCGTAAGCGTAGGCATCCGCCAATGTAGTTTGAATCATCTCAGTTTCTAGGCTCATTGCTTACTCCTTATTTTCCCATGAAAACGGTTCAAAATCGGCATTCGGCATACGCCATTCAGGGCGACGATTGGCATACACGACTAATGGCAAGGCAATAAAAAAAATGGTGCCACCAATTAACAAAGCAACGTATAACGCAGGGCTACCAACGGCAATTTGTGCAGGGGGGATAAAAGACAAAACAAACGCTAATAACGAACCAATAAAACCGATGCCAGCGAAAAACCACATCCCAAACTTACCCCCCGGAACACTGTATGGCCGAGGGCGATCGCCTTGGCTATGTCGTAAATAAATAGCGGCGGCAAACATCAATAAATACATAACCAAATATAGAATAACCGTCAGCTGGCTTAAAATTTGGTATGCAGCTTCAACCGATGGTAAAACGACGAACATCAGCCCTAAAATCGTTACCAAAATTGCCTGCATAATCAATAAGGTTACAGGAGCGCCGTGTTTATTGGTTTTTTGGAAGGCACGAGGTAAATAGCCGGCTTTACCAACCTCTAACAAACCCGAAGATGGCCCAGCTACCCATACTGTCACGCCACCTAATACTCCAAAGGCCAACATTGCAGCAATAACCGAGCCTGCCCATGGCACACCAAAATACGCAAAAAAGTCGTCATAAGAGACTAATAAGCTTTGCACTAAATTGATTTCACTTTGAGGAATAATAATGGCAATTGCTAACGTACCAAGCACAAAAACCGCAACGGTAGCTAACGACGACACCAAAATAGCTAACGGATAGTTCCGCGTTGGATTGTCCACTTCAGATACGTGGATGGCGTTCATTTCCATACCCGCATAAAACAGGAAGATGGAAGCTGCCAACACCAAATTATTAAAGTTAGTAAGATCGGGGATCATGTCGCTGGCCACCAACTCAATTTGCGACTCGCCCGTTAATACGTAGTACCCCACACCCATTAAGATCAATAAAATGGCAGGAATGATGGTACCAATAAGCCCTCCCCACTTGGCGACGGGGGCAAACGCTTTGGCACCAAACAACGCAATAATCGTTGCTAACCAATACACACAAACCACAATACCGAGTGTGTAATATTTATTTTCCGCTAACGCTTGATCCCAAGCCTGATCAGGGCCAATGAATGCTAAGGACACTGCGGCAAAGGTTAATACCGTCGGAAACCAAATGGACACTTCAATCCATAGCATCGCCATCGCTAAAAAAGCCACTTTGGGGCCAAATGCCTCCCCAACCCAGCGAAACACTCCCCCCTTTTGAGGCCAAGTAGTCGCAAGCTCGGCAGCAACAATGGCTACTGGGATCAGAAAAAACACAGCGGCAAATAGATAGTAAAAAATAGAACTGACCCCATATTCCGCTTCCGCTGGTAACCCGCGAAGACTGACGACCGCAGTAATATTCATTACTGCTAACGTCATAACCGACAAGGTTACCGCTTTATTTTTTGGGGTATTGGTGGACGAATCAGCCATCAAATATTCTCCTTCAACAAGCCCGACAGCATCGGCTTGAACGCTGGTGTTGTAAGCAAAACCCCCTTAAGCAAAGTTGGCTTTTACCATGCTGTCAAACCAATAAGAGAAGGAACATACAGATAAGCAAGTGAAATATTCGATAACGATGACGGCATACTTAAAGTGCTAGCCGGCCAAATCGGCAATGGGCGTTAATAGGCGTGACCGCACTCGCTGACGTTGTTTTACAGGGCTTAATGGGCTATCTAGCTTTTTGGCTAACAACAGATGCACACTGCCCCAAGAGGGTAACCAATGCTCGGTGTGCGTTCGCCATGTTTGAAAACGGTTAGGGCTCATTAAGAAACTATGGAGGGTTATCGCCTCTTGTGCGACAACTTGATACCCCAATACCGACAGCCAATCTTCGATGCGCGTGCGGCTAAATAAACGGCCATTCCATGGGGGACGCTGGCGCAGATGTGGCAATAAATAGCCAAAGATAAGCGGACTCCGCAGATTAAAGTCGATGAGTAATAGATGGCCGCCAGCGATTAATACGCGATCAATTTCACGCAGCATCAAGTGTGGGTCCCGTTGAGATTCAATGCAAAAAGGCGCAATACAAACGTCAATACAACCACGGCGAAAAGGCAATGCGGTCATTTCACTGCGCACGTTTCCCTGTTCAATGGCCACAGAAAACTGATGTTGAATTGGGCAAGCCTCTGTTCGCAACGAATGTGCCAGCGGCCCTAATTTCAAAAGATGGTAACCAAACAGCTGGGGCCAGTAAGCCGCTAATGTGGCTTCAATTTGTTGATGTAACCAAAGGCCATTGGTTAGCTCACCCCAACTCGATACGACCGGGATCTCATCACACACGCGTGCCGGACGCATATCAATATCCTCCGTACTTTAAGTTCGACTACCGTTCGCGTCGTTTACTCAAGTAAATTAGATTTAAGTGATAAGGTATTCAAGTCAGCCGTTTTACTCAAGGACAACCATGGCTCTAACCGTCTCTCCAATCTCAGCCCTAACGGATAATTACATTTGGTGCATTCATGATAACCGCTATGCATGGATCATCGATCCTGGCAGTAGCGCAGAAGTTATCCAGTTTCTTCAGCAACAACAACTCACCCTTGTGGGAATTTTAATCACTCACCACCATTGGGATCATACCGATGGGATTATACCACTGACCGAACAATACCCATCCCTAGTAGTTATCGGCCCCTATTCAGATAAGATCCAAGGCCTCACTCAACAGGTGGCCGAAGGCGAAACCATTGTATTAACGCCATTAGCATGCGCCTTACAAGTGTTAGAAGTACCCGGCCATACCCTTGATCATATCGCTTATTACAACAACGAATGGCTCTTTTGCGGTGATACGCTTTTTAGTGGTGGCTGCGGTCGGTTATTTGAAGGCAGTGCCGAACAAATGCATCAATCATTACAAAAATTCACCGCCTTACCCGCACAAACCGCTGTCTATTGTGCCCATGAATATACTAATGCCAACTTAACGTTTGCCGTTGCGGTTGAACCACAAAATTCTGAATTACTGGCCTATCAGCAAGCCTGCATCCTAATGCGTCAACAACACAAATCCACTCTGCCATCCACTATTGGCAAAGAGTGCAACATCAATCCCTTTTTACGATGCAAGACCCCCGATGTAGCTACCAGCATTGAACAACATTCACAACACCCTCAAGCAAACAACGTGAGCCGCTTCGCGGCATTGAGGCGTTGGAAAGATTTATTTTGAGATGTTGCTACAATACCGGTGTTAAAAACATCAGACCGAACCTCAATTTCGGTCTTTTTTATTTGTAATCAAAGGTATTTGGAACCTAATGAGAGTCACATATTCTGCTCTGCTTTGCGCCCTGCTTTTATCTGGCTGTCAAACTGTGCCATCTCCCCATTCTGAAACGGACTACGAGTTCGCCACATCCGAGCTTTTAACCTTGCCAGAGGCAACGCCTGAGACAGAAAAAGAGCCAGAGCCAGCGCAACCAGTTACGGATGTGTGGCAGCGCATAGCTCAGCAAATGCAACTACCGGTTGTGGATAATCAGCGCATTGATCATTTCCGTCAGTGGTATATCAAAAACCCTAATCACTTAAAAGTGGTATCGCAACGCGCCGTGCCCTTCATGCACTTAATTGTCGAAGAGATTGAACGTCGTCAACTGCCAATGGAACTTGCGCTATTACCTATCGTAGAAAGCGCTTTTGATGTTTTTGCCTACTCAGGCAGTTCGGCCTCTGGCTTGTGGCAATTTACGGCGCCCATGGCACGCCATTTTGGCCTCACTCAAAATTGGTGGTATGACGGCCGCCGCGATGTCCATGCTGCCACCGTTGCCGCCATGGACATGATGGAATACCTGCATAATAAATTAGGCGAAGACTGGCACTACGCCTTAGCCGCTTATAATACTGGTGAAGGTCGAGTTTTCCGCGCCATTCGAAACAATCGAGCACAAGGGTTACCAACCGATTATTTCTCCTTAGATCTGCCAACCGAAACCGAACGCTATGTGCCTCAACTGCTGGCACTGGTTGATGTAATAAAAAATGCCGAAGCCTATGGCATTGAATTGACTCCCATCAATAATACGCCCTACCTACAGCGGGTAGATATTGGCTCGCAGCTAGACCTAGCCAAAGCCGCAGCAATGGCCGGCCTCACTACCGCAGAGTTGCATCGTTTAAACCCAGGATTTAATCGTTGGGCTACCGCACCAGAAGGCCCACATCACCTTTTATTACCTGTAGAGCAGGTAGAAGGGTTCGTTACTGCACTGGCGCAAATTGATCCCCAAGAACGCTTAACTTGGCATCGCTACGTGGTGCAACGCGGCGACAGCTTAAGTGTCATTGCAGCACAGCATCAAACCAGCATTGCGACTTTGCAATCAACCAATAAACTCAATGGCTACTTAATTCGCGCTGGGCAAACTCTGCTGATCCCAACCGTCGCCGCTAATGGTGATAGCGCCCAATATAATCCAGAACAGCGAGCGGCTCCTCAGCGCAATCAAAAGCAACAAAAACGGGAATACACGATTAAATCTGGCGATTCCCTTTGGCGCATTGCCCGTGCCAATGGCACCACCGTAAAGCAACTGGCAACATGGAATAACATGCGCCCATCACAAACATTGAGTGTTGGTAAAAAGCTGGTGATTTGGCGTGAAGCAACTAACAGCCGTAGCCCAACAACAGTCCCAAAAGTGCAATACACTGTACGTTCAGGTGATTCATTAGGACGAATAGGACAACGTTTTAATGTGTCTGTAGCAGACCTTATTCGTTGGAATAATTTATCTGTAGGGCAATACTTACAGCCAGGACAAAAATTAACCGTCGCGGTCAACCCAAGTTAATCCAGCAGTACGATAAATAATCGAGTTGATCAAACAAATAAAACGCCAACTTAATATAATAAGTTGGCGTTTTATTTAATAAGCACAAACCTAAATTTAAATAATCAACGCCATACTCATGAGTCACTGCCAACCGCTGCTAGTGATAAGCTTTTCATCTTTACCGAAAAAGATCCGCCATGAATATTGCCAGACAGTGAGGAAATCGAAATCCACGGTATCTGGTGAGCTACGATGGCATTGTTCAAGTACAACCAGCATTAGGAGGTGCTAACGCGGTCAGCCTCGTAAAAAGGCAGCTATTTCTGATAAAGCCAAGTAACTCATAAGTAGTATAAATAGACACGTCAATGATCATAATAACGCCGTTACTAAGGGCCTTTCCTGCCAACAGATTAAGCGAAGAAATAACGTCAGCCTAAGTGAAGCACACAAGCGATGCGTTTGATTTGATCCAAACTCAAAGCGCCTAACAGCTCCAGTCATGGGCTATCATCACTTAATGTCCTTCCCCGAATAATCCGACATACCGTTAGTAAGCTCTTAACTCAAATAGCGTTTTTAAAACTAGATAAAATGAAAAAGCCCTGTCCAATGAAGGACAGGGCTTTTAAGGTGGTACCCGAGGCCGGACTTGAACCGGCACACTCTAAGAGCGAGGGATTTTAAATCCCTTGTGTCTACCGATTCCACCACTCGGGCAAACAACAGTGATGATATCACCATCGTTTAAAATGGAGGCGCGTCCCGGAGTCGAACCGAGGTCCACGGATTTGCAATCCGCTGCATAGCCACTCTGCCAACGCGCCTTTTCGGCAAATCATTGTAATTACTACAATGACGACAAATTTTGGAGCGGCACACGAGGTTCGAACTCGTGACCTCAACCTTGGCAAGGTTGCGCTCTACCAACTGAGCTAGTGCCGCTTAAATCATTCAACAACCCAGAAAACCAAGCCGTTAAAATAGTGGCGAATAAGCAGTATAAAAACAAAACTTATCCGTCGTTGCATCTTAACGATGCGTCACCTTTAAAAGGTGGTACCCGAGGCCGGACTTGAACCGGCACACTCTAAGAGCGAGGGATTTTAAATCCCTTGTGTCTACCGATTCCACCACTCGGGCAACAAGTGCGATGACAAAAACTCATCATCGTCTATCGTGGAGGCGCGTCCCGGAGTCGAACCGAGGTCCACGGATTTGCAATCCGCTGCATAGCCACTCTGCCAACGCGCCTTATTCGGTAAGCCAAGGCAAAAGCCATGACTTTTTAAATCTTTGGAGCGGCACACGAGGCTCGAACTCGTGACCTCAACCTTGGCAAGGTTGCGCTCTACCAACTGAGCTAGTGCCGCTTATCTTTTTAGGTAACCTTGTTTTTCAACCGTTTCCCCTGAAGACGAGACGTATTCTAACTGAAACATTCTGCAGGTCAACGAGGTATTTTAATATTTAATTCCGACTGCCGCCTTTTCAATCAACCTGCATTAAAAGGCGGCTATTTCTGTATGCTGTTCAACCGTGGCGAGTTAAATCATGCCATGCTGCACGGATGTAAGAGAGCATAGACCAGACCGTCAGAAAGGTAGCAATGTATAAAAGATATAAAGAAATCTGATCAACCAACGGACTCCAATGCGCAATTAGCCCTGTAATTGCTGTCATTTGCGCTGCTGTTTTGAATTTTCCAAGCCATGAAACCGCCACAATGCCACGTTTCCCCATCTCGGCCATCCACTCGCGCAGAGCCGAAATGACGATTTCACGGCCAATCATCACCACAGATGCAAAAGTGACCATTGGGTTATTTAAATCTGCCACTAATACAACTAAAGCTGTCGCCACCATTAACTTATCAACAACCGGATCTAAAAAAGCACCAAAAGGAGTGGATTGATTTAATTTTCGAGCAAGATAGCCATCAAGTGCATCGGTTAAGGAGGCTAAAACAAATAAAATGGCAGCGGCAATAAAAGACCATTTCCAAGGCATGTAATACAAGCCGACAAAAACCGGAATCATAAACAAGCGCAAAAGAGTCAAAATGTTAGGAATATTGAGTTTCATAGTTGATCCGGCTTAACTTTTCTCGGCAATCATGCCGTAAGTTGGGCTAGTTGCGCAACGCATCATATATTTTTTGTGCTAAGACAGCGCTAATGCCAGGAACTTTCGCGATTTCCGCTACGCTCGCGCGCTTAAGTTCTTGCAGCCCCCCCATAAAAGTCAGCAATTGCTGGCGACGTTTAGGACCAACCCCAGCTACTTGTTCCAATGCACTTTGACGCCGAGCTTTCCCTCGCGCAGCACGATGGCCACTGATCGCAAAACGGTGTGCTTCATCACGGATCTGTTGAATCAAATGCAACGCTGGTGCATCGGCCACAACGTCAATAATTTCACGCGTAAAACCAACGAATAATGTTTCTAAACCAGGTTTCCGCCCCTCGCCTTTAGCAACCCCTATAAGTAAAGGAATAGGCAGCTCGGTTTGACCGAGAATTTCATCCATCACACTTTCAGCTTGGCTCAATTGGCCGCGACCACCATCAATAAATAAAATCGTCGGTAAACTGGCAGGATCAACCGTATCACGATAACGTCGTCGTAATGCCTGAGCCATAGCAGCGTAATCATCACCCGGCGTGATATCGGTAATGTTATAGCGTCGATACGCTTTTTTTAGCGGTCCTTCATGATCAAACGCAACACAAGAAGCCACGGTTTTCTCACCCATAGTATGGCTAATATCGAAACATTCCATTTTCACGATGGGCGACTTCAGTTCGAGTAATTCGGTGAGCTGTCGGTAGCGCTCAGACAAAGTGCTCTTATGCGCTATACGGCTATTTAAAGCGGTTAACGCATTGGTTGCTGCCAATTGTTGGAACTTGGCACGATCACCACGAATTTTAGCTTTGAATACCACTTTTCTACCCGTTCGCTCCGTGAGCAATTGCGCAAGAGTCGCCAGTTCACCATCTTCTTCAGCCACAATAATTTCCTGTGGAATCAAGCGATCATCCCCTCCACCTAAATAGAATTGTGACACAAAAGCAAGCTGCACCTCTTTAAGAGCTGTACTTTTGGGTAATGAAGGAAAATAACTTCGGCTGCCAATGATCTTTCCTTGCCGAATAAACAATTGGTGTACACAGGCAATGCCACCCGCGATTGCAACCCCAATCACATCAATTTCATCTTGCTCGTGCCCTTGTACACCTTGCTGTTGCTGTACTTGACGCAGAATCTGCAATTGATCTCGATAACGAGCGGCTTGCTCAAACTCAAGCGCCGCACTCGCTTGCGCCATTTTATCCACCAATTGGCTGAGTACTTGCTGGCTATGGCCTTGCAAAAATAATTTAGCTAACGCAACTTGAGCATAATAATCCTGATCAGTGATCATACCAGTACAAGGGGCAGAACAACGCTTTAGTTGATACTGCAAGCAAGGGCGGGTACGGTTGCGATAAAAGCCATCTTCACATTGACGTATTGGAAATAACTTTTGCATCAAATGCAAACTTTCACGCACAGCCCCGCCATTAGGATAAGGGCCAAAATAGGTCCCAGAATAACGACGAGGGCCACGGTGGTACGCTAAACGAGGGTGTTTATGATCAGAGAGGAAAATATAAGGATAGGATTTATCATCGCGCAACAACACGTTGTAACGTGGCATATATAACTTGATGTAATCATTTTCTAGAATAAGTGCATCGGTCTCTGTATGCGTTACCGTTACTTCAATATGGCCAATCTGGCTTACTAACGCGCGCGTTTTTGTGCTGCTTACATTGGTGCGGAAATAAGAGCTTAAGCGCTTTTTCAAATCTTTCGCTTTACCGACGTAAAGAACAGTACCTTCAGGCGCATCATACATACGATAAACGCCCGCAGAATGAGTGACTGTGTGCAAGAACGCACGATAATCAAAATTAGTTGGCATACATTGTTAGGATTAAATCAATTCTGCCGCTCACCATAGCACAGCCCTAGGCTCAAAATAGAGCTTAGCCTTCCTCAAATGAGCTTTTTCAATACCCAAAAACCAAACGCAAAAAAGCCTGTTTCTTTCGAAACAGGCTCTTGCAAATAATGGCGGAGTGGACGGGACTCGAACCCGCGACCCCCGGCGTGACAGGCCGGTATTCTAACCAACTGAACTC
>JAWXTX010000077.1:0-12868 GCA_044433165.1 Ferrimonas sp.
CTTTGATGGGCAAGTTGGAACCAACCCTGAAATCCGCACCCTCTACCCAACGTTTGTTAATGAAGCCGCCTATTATGACAGCCATGGGGCGTTTTCACTGGCGGAAAAAATCACTTTAACGATCCCCGCATAAGCTGCGCACCATTCGTTTTGCAGCCAGCTTAAGGGCTGAGATTAGCCTTGCTGATGCTGGCGGATGGTGTGGCTCAGTTGCTCTGCCCATAATTGGTAGGCTTGAACGCTAGGATGAAAGCCATCGGCGGCCAATGGTGCCCCGCGACTGGGCAGCTGCATAAGCGCCAACCCTTGCTGATGTTTACTCCAGCGCATGAGAGCCTGATTAAACATTTGAGCGCGCCAACCAAGCCAAAAGCGCAACGGCTGTGGCAGTGCAGTAAAGTGTGCTAATGGGGGGAGGGGATTCATGATAATCAAGCGTGGTTGTAACTGCGCTTGCATCGCCGCTAAAGCGTGTTCTAAGGCCAGTAACCAGCGTCTGACCGATATCGGTGATTTGGCGTCGTTAACGCCCAGCGAGATGATCACAACATCGACTTTGTGGCCATTATGCTGCTTGAGCAGTTGTGGTGCTTGCTCTGTCGTTAACCCTGAGCGTGCTAACACCTGCCAATGCACTTGGTAATCCACCATTAATTGCTGCACAAGTTGGCCACTTAAAGCTTGGCGTTGATGTGTTACCCCAACGCCTGCGGCAGCACTGTCACCCCAGATGATAATCGAGAGCCGTTTTCCGCGACCGTCAACCCCACTGCGAGTGCCATGAGCTTCGGTTAACATTGGCTGTTTGTAACGTACCCATTTCCCTTGTAGGAGCAGTAATGGGGCCAACAGTAGGGTGGTTAATTCGGGCACGAAAACTCCTTAGTTCGGCAGCAAATAGAGCTAACATAGCAGCACTAATGGTCATTTATGTGCAATTAATGTTCAGCGATAATCAATTACTTGGTTTTTTATTCTCGTTTTTGTTCACATTTTGATCATTGGCGTGCGGTGTCTTCACTACGGATGCTGGTAAACTCGCCCGCTTTAATGCCTATCTGGATGCAATCAATGAGCCTATTTGAGCCACTATTACTGGCTATGATAGCCATCCCTTTAACTGTTGTGCTGCGCCCAATATTGTCGTTTTTATGGGCGTATTTACGTGATGTGATTGCGCGCCATTTTAGTGAAAAAATCGATGACTAAGGCCTTACTCGACTAAAGTCGTAATGGTGGCTGATGAACGAGGGCGTCTCGATGAGTTGGATACAGGCATTGATTTTGGCTGGATTGTTAGTGCCGTTGTGCGCCCCATGGGTGGAACGGTTTGTCGACTATTTGGTTGAGCGCTTAATGAACCAGCGACAAAAGTGAAATCGGCACTCATTGACGGCTTGAATTTGCTATATTGAGCCGCTTTTTTCTTTAATGAGTGCCCATCATGCTGAGCTATCGTCACAGCTATCACGCTGGCAACCACGCCGACGTGCTAAAACATTGCGTGCAAGCGCTGATAATCGAGTCTTTAAAAAACAAAGATAAGCCCTTTGTTTATCTGGATAGCCACTCGGGCGCTGGGCGTTACGATCTGGCCTCTGAACACGCAGAAAAAACCGGTGAATTTGTTGATGGCATCGGCCGCTTATGGGGGCAAGATTGCCCTAAAGTGCTGCATCCTTATTTGAAGGCTGTTAAGGCGCTGAATCCCAATGGCGATCTACGTTATTATCCGGGCAGCCCTATATTGGCCGGATTATTATTGCGCCCACAAGACCGATTATTGATGTCGGAATTGCATCCAACAGACTACCCCTTATTAAAACAAGAGTTTGCTCAAGACCGTCGGGCATACCTATTTCATCAAGATGGCTATCAACAGATCCGAGCGAATTTGCCACCGCTAGAGCGGCGTGGCATGGTTCTTATTGATCCCCCTTATGAGTTAAAAACCGAGTATGCCGATATGGTTAACGGGGTCATTGAAGGCCATAAACGTTGGGCGACAGGCACCTTTGCCATTTGGTATCCCGTTGTGCAACGTGACAACATTGATTTTGTTGAACGCCGTTTAAAAGCATCGGGGATCCGCAAAATTCTTAAGATTGAGTTATGCGTAAAAGGCGATACTAACGTTCATGGGATGACGGGCTCTGGCATGATTGTAGTGAATCCGCCTTGGACCTTGGCTGAGCAAATGGAAAGCGTATTGCCATGGCTGAGTGACCAGTTAAAGCAAGGGGTGGGGGCACGCCATAGTGTGGACTGGTTGGTGCCAGAATAGCCAGCGCGTTTGTATATAAACAACAAGGGGGCGTATGAAGCCCCCTTGTTGTTTTGGTTATCCAGCAACTTAGAAAGCGGATCGCTTGTATTGACGGTATTCCGGTTGCCAGAAGCTCTCTTCAATGGCATCGCGAAGATGCTCGTTCTTAACGCGCATGGCGACCCCATCTTGCATTGCTGCCCGCCCAGTCGCAAAGGCGATTTTTTTACTTACTTCTTGAATTTGCTCAAGATCGGGCAAAAGTGGCCCTTCACCAAATTGGCCCAATGGCGAACATTCGGCGAGAGCACGGCTGGCGGCCATGAGCATATTATCGGTGACTCGCTCTGCGCCTGAGGCCAATACCCCCAAGCCAATTCCAGGGAAGATATAGCTGTTATTGCACTGTGCGATGGGGAACAATTGGTCGTTGATGTGCACCGGTGGGAAGGGACTACCAGTGGCCACTAATGCGCGCCCTTGAGTCCAGCGTAAGATGTCTTCAGGCAAGGCTTCTACACGGCTGGTTGGGTTTGATAATGGAAAAATAATTGGTTTTTGATGATGCTCAGCCATGGTTTCAATCACTTGCTGAGTAAATAGCCCCGGTGCGCCTGAAACCCCAATTAAGATGCTAGGCTTGGCGTGTTGTACCACTTCGAGTAAAGAGATGTTGTCGGTTTCAGTATGCCAATTGGCAACTTGGGCTTGTTCTTGGGTTAACCGTTGTTGGAAATCTAAGAGGTTTGGCATGCCATTTAAGAGCAGCCCCCAACGATCAACCATATAGATCCGGCTGCGCGCTTCAGCATCGCTTAACCCTTGAGCAACCATCTCGGCAATAATGGCTTCGGCAATGCCACAGCCAGCAGAGCCAGCCCCTAAAAAGGCGATAACTTGATCGGTGAGCTGATTGCCTTGCGCTTTACAGGCCGCCAGTAAGCTGCCTACCGTCACAGCGGCGGTGCCTTGAATGTCATCGTTAAAGCAGCACAGCTGATCTTTATAACGTTCCAGCAAAGGCATTGCATTTCGTTGTGCAAAATCTTCAAATTGCACCAATGCATGGGGCCAACGACGCTTAATGGCCTGCAATACCTCATCGACAAACTGGTCGTACTCCTCACCAGAAATGCGGTTATGGCGCGCGCCCATATAAACGGGATCATTTAATAGTTGCGGGTTATCGGTGCCAACATCTAAGGCGATGGGTAAGGTATAAGCTGGGCTGATACCACCACAAGCGGTATACAGCGATAACTTACCGATTGGGATCCCAATGCCACCAATGCCTTGATCGCCCAAGCCTAAGATCCGTTCGCCATCGGTGATAACAATGACTTTTACGTTATGGCCAATGGCGTTATAGAGCACTTCATCAATGCGCTCTCGATCCGAATACGAGATAAATAGGCCACGGGCACGGCGGTAGATATTAGAGAATTGCTCACATGCAGCGCCAACCGTTGGGGTGTAAATGATGGGCATCATTTCACTGATATGGTCTTGCAATAACCGGTAGAACAGCGTTTCGTTAGTATCTTGGATATTGCGCAGATAAACGTGGCGATCCATATCGTTGGTAAAAGCACGATATTGCTCGGCCGCGCGGGTGGCTTGCTCGTCAATGGTTTCAATTGCGCTGGGCAATAATCCATGCAGGTTAAAGGCGGCACGTTCGTCGGCGGTAAATGCTGAGCCTTTATTAAGTAGGGGAGACTCTAATAATACCGGCCCTGCGTAATGAATAAAGAGAGGGCGTTTATTGTCTTCCATGGCTGACCTCTGATGACTTCGCTCAACGCGTGAGTGATGGTTGAAAAAGTGTGATCTTACCATGGCTTCGCTCTGTTATTGTGAATTGAATTTGTAGGGGTGGCGGCATTACGCCCTGTTATTTATCGTTGAATTGTCGCTTTTTCGTCGCGCTTCAGACAAGTAAAACAGAGAAAAATTTTTCTTTAATTGATTATATGGAAATAAAAATAAATTGATGTATTCAAGATGGTGATAAAGACGTGTGTGGCTAAAGTGCCTGCTGTCCATTTTATGACATTGCGCTGAACCGCGATTTTAGTGGCTGTGATGCGATAGCAGCGTTTATTTCCAAATAATTTGATGGCAGTCAGAACAACGGGAATCTATCCATTTTTAAGGCGGGCTTAAGTGGTCGTGGTGGTAATATCATCCTCAAGGTATGATTTAGACTAACCATGCACCATTGAAACGCAATGGCATATTTTAGGGATTGCGGCATTTTTTGATGCGATGGGCGTATTATTGAAAGTCAATCGGGGAGGGAACCCGATAATGGAGAACAACATGGCTGTAATTTGCAAACGAGACTTCATTAACTCTGTAGCAGACGCGCTGCAATATATATCGTACTACCATCCCAAAGATTTTATTCAAGCACTGACTGCTGCTTATGAACGGGAGTTAAACCCAGCGGCCAAAGATGCCATTGCTCAGATTTTAATTAATTCACGTATGAGTGCCGAAGGGCATCGCCCTTTATGCCAAGACACTGGGATTGTTACCTGTTTTGTAAAAATTGGCATGCAGGTGCAATGGGACAGCGATCTAACCGTGCAGCAGATGGTGGATGAGGGTGTTCGCCAAGCCTATTTAAATCCCGATAATCCATTGCGAGCCTCCATTGTGATGGACCCTGCAGGTAGCCGTAAAAATACCCGTGATAATACGCCAGCGGTGGTTCATATCGAGATGGTGCCAGGGGCAGAGGTCGAAGTGGCTTTAGCCGCTAAAGGGGGCGGCTCTGAAAATAAATCTAAAATGGTGATGCTAAACCCTTCTGACAACATTGCTGATTGGGTGATTAATACCTTACCTACGATGGGGGCGGGTTGGTGCCCTCCGGGTATGCTTGGCATCGGCATTGGGGGCACTGCAGAAAAAGCGGCAGTACTTGCTAAAGAATCTTTAATGGGGCACATCGATATTCATGAGTTGCAAGCGCGTGGGGCGCAAACAGCAGAAGAAGCACTACGGCTTGAGATCTTTGAGCGAGCCAATGCATTGGGCATTGGCGCTCAAGGGCTTGGGGGCTTAACCACGGTCTTAGACATTAAAATTGCCAGTGCACCGACTCATGCCGCCTCTAAACCGGTGGTGATGATCCCGAATTGTGCCGCTACACGCCATGTGCATTTTCACCTTGATGGCACGGGGCCAGCTCAATTACCGGTACCAGAGCTAAGTGATTGGCCAAAGATCACTCAAGAAGTAGGCGACAAGGTTAAACGAGTAAATTTAAACACTCTGACGGCAGAAGAGCAGCAAAGTTGGCAGGCGGGTGACGTTTTATTATTGAGTGGCAAAATTTTAACGGGTCGAGACGCCGCCCATAAACGTTTAAAAGAGATGCTGGATAATGGCGAAGGTTTGCCAGAGGGGGTCGACTTTAAGGGTAAATTTATTTATTACGTTGGGCCTGTGGATGCGGTTGGTAATGAGGTTGTCGGCCCAGCAGGGCCAACAACGGCCACACGTATGGATAAATTTACCGAACAAATGCTGGCACAAACCGGTTTAATGGGCATGATTGGTAAAGCCGAGCGTGGCCCTGCAACGGTTGATAGCATTGCTGCCCACAAATCGATTTATCTAATGGCAGTGGGCGGGGCGGCCTATCTGGTCGCCAAGGCAATTCAAGCAGCCCGAGTTGTGGCGTTTGCTGATTTGGGCATGGAAGCGATTTATGAATTTGATGTCAAAGATATGCCAGTGACAGTTGCCGTTGATTCGAAAGGCAACAACGTGCACGAATCTGGCCCCGCTTTTTGGCGTGGTGAGATTGAAAAGTTACAACAGCACTAAATCTTGCGATGGTTCCACTTTAAAGCAGTACGTTGGTGCTGCTTTTTTGATCTAATAAGAAAGCCAGTGATTTTGGTTGAATAAGCACAGATTCAAGTGAGCTTGAAATGCTATATTTTATTAATGAGATTTGAATTTTATTCGAATCTCAAATTCGTGATGCTCTTTGTTATTATTGTGATTTTAAGGCGGATGGTTGGCTTTAGTTAAATTTATGACCTTGGCCACATTGATGATGACAAGTCGGCTTCATTTCATTGCCGATTTTTATTTTATTGAATATTATTGAGCGGTTTGAACACCAGTTTTGCAGAACAAATGGACTCGGAACTCTGCCATAGATTCAAATATTGGTGGGATTTAAAGCTCGGTTAAGAGCATAAGCAGCCGACCAAATAGAGTGAATTTGTATTAACTTAGGATGTCCCTTTTTTAATGCGAACGACCATTGTATACCACATTATTTAAATCTAACAACTATTAGATTGCGATACCGAGAGATAACGATGAAAAAAGTATTCACGACAACAATGGTTGCTGCTTCAATTGCCCTTGCTTCTTTTTCTGTAACGGCTTCTGAGTTTAAGCCTGCAGTGGCATACGATACGGCTGGAAAATTTGATAAATCATTTAACCAAGCTGTTTTTGATGATGGGGTGACTGCCTTTACTAAGGCTACGGGCATCCAATTTCGGGAATACACGCCATCGAATGATACGCAACGTGAGCAAGGCTTAGAGCAACTTGCCCGCCGCGGCTTCTCACCAATTATTGTGGTTGGCTTTAATTATTCAGCTGCGCTGGCCAAAGTAGCACCACAATACTCAAATATTGATTTTGTGATTATCGACTCGGTTGTTGAAGGCGAAAACATTAAGTCAATGGTATTTGCTGAGCATGAAGGGGCGTTTTTAGTCGGTGCTTTAGCGGCGTTGAACTCTAAAACCAATACGGTTGGTTTTGTGGGTGGCATGGACATTCCGCTGATCCGTAAGTTCGCCTGTGGTTATGAGCAGGGCGCTAAATACGTTAATAACGACATCACCGTGCTACAAAACATGATCGGCTCAACGCCTGCAGCCTTCTCTGATCTGGTACGTGGTACTGAGTTAGCCAAAGCGCAATTCTCTCGTGGTGTGGATGTGGTATTTGCCGCTGCCGGTGGCGCTGGTAATGGTGTATATCAGGCTGCGCAAGACGAAGGCAAGTTTGCCATTGGGGTGGACTCAAACCAAAACTACCTGCACCCAGGGGTAATGCTGACTTCCATGGTTAAGCGCGTTGGCCACATGAGCTATAGCATGTTGGAAGCTTATCAAGCAGGCGAATTCACGGCAGGTATCGAGGTCAATGGGCTGGCCAATGGCGGTGTAACTTGGGCATTGGATGACGATAATCGCGCTGTTGTCTCTGCTGAGCATGAAGCCCAAGTTAATGCCATCGCGGCTAAAATTATCGCTGGCGAAGTGGTTGTGCACGATTATCTGCAAAGTGGCAGCTGCCAATACTAATTGAGCAAGTGCTCTTAATCGAGGAAGCCTCAACGGTACTGCCGTTGAGGCTTTTATATGCCTGTTTTAAGTGAGACAACAAATGAACCCAGAATCCACACAGTCCCCGTTGGCGTTGGAATTGCGTGGCATTGATAAGCGGTTTGGGCAAGTGCATGCCAACCAGCAGATTAATTTGCAGGTAAGTGCAGGCAGCGTCCACGGCATTATTGGTGAGAACGGCGCGGGCAAATCCACATTAATGAACATCATCTACGGCTTTTATCATGCCGATAGCGGTGAGATTTTAGTGGATGGCCAAGTATGCACATTGGCAAATTCGCGTGAGGCCATTGCGGCTGGCATTGGCATGGTGCATCAGCACTTTATGCTGGTAGACAATTTTACTGTGCTTGAAAACGTTATTTTAGGCGCAGAAGAGGGGCCGATGCTGAATGTGAGCTTGCGTAAAGCTCGCCAAGCGTTAGCTGAATTAGCGGAAAAATACCAGCTTTCAGTGCCATTAGATGCCACGATTGACAGTTTGCCCGTTGGCTTACAACAACGCGTTGAAATTTTAAAAGCGCTGTATCGTGGGGCACGCATTTTAATTCTTGATGAGCCCACAGGGGTGCTCACGCCACAAGAAGCGGAACACTTATTTAAGATTTTAGATGCGCTGCGTAGCCAAGGCGTGACGGTCTTGCTGATAACCCATAAGTTGCAAGAAATTTTAGCCATTACGGATCAAGTCTCGGTCATGCGTCAAGGCCAAATGGTGGCGCAAGTGGCCACAGAGCACACCACTAAAGAGCAATTGGCTGAGTTGATGGTGGGCCGCAAAGTACGGTTAAAAGTAGATAAAGTTGCGGCAGAACCGCAGCAAGTGTTGTTATCAACCCATGATCTTACCTATACCGACGCGCGTGGTGTTGACATGCTCAAGCGCGTTAATTTTGAGCTGCGAGCGGGAGAAATTGTTGGCGTTGCAGGGATCTCAGGCAATGGCCAGTCCGAATTAATGGCGGTACTTAGTGGGTTAATCGCTCCGACGCAGGGTGATGTGAGGGTGGGTCAAACCTTGATTAATGCTCACTCGCCGCCAACGCCTAAAATGATGCGCCAATTGGGCATTGGTCATGTGCCAGAAGATCGGTTGGCAATGGGGCTAATTAAAAGTTTTAGCGCCGAAGAAACCACCTTGTTGGGTTTTCATGAGCAATCCCAATACAACGGTTTGTTACTCAATAAGCCTGCGGCCATTCGTGCTAAATGCCAACAATTGATGGCGCAATGGGATGTGCGTCCTCAAGATCCGACCTTACGCAGTTCGCTGTTTTCAGGGGGTAATCAGCAAAAATTAGTGATTGCCCGTGAAGTCGACCAAGATCCGGATGTGTTGTTGATTGGCCAGCCAACCCGTGGCGTTGATATTGGTGCGATTGAATACATTCATCAGCGCCTTGTTGAAATGCGCGATCAAGGCAAAGGGGTGTTATTGGTCTCGGTTGAGTTGGATGAAATTTTATCGCTCTCAGATCGCATTATTGTCATGTTTGATGGTGCGATTGTTGGAGAGGTAAGCGCCGACCAAGCCAATGAAACGTTATTAGGCATGATGATGGCTAATGCCATGCCAACCGCATCGGAATCCGATACTTTGTTCCAACCACAAGCCGGAGCACTCGCCTGTGAATAACACGACTTTGCCACACTGGATCTCAGTGGGGCTGATCCCTTTATTAAATTTGTTGATGGCATTTGCCGTTATG
Organism: Ferrimonas sp.; assembly: GCA_044433165.1. Lineage (GTDB taxonomy): Bacteria > Pseudomonadota > Gammaproteobacteria > Enterobacterales > Shewanellaceae > Ferrimonas. The sequence goes on from JAWXTX010000077.1 coordinate 9,369, forward strand.
GCGCTGCTGTTTGTGGCAATTGGCATTAATCCACTGGAAGCGGGACGCTTGATTTTACAAGGGGCGTTTGGCTATCAAGAAGGCATTGGCTACACCTTATATTATGCCACTAACTTTATTTTTACGGGGTTGGCGGTAGCGGTTGCCTTTTCGGCGGGCTTATTCAACATCGGTGGTGAAGGCCAAGCGTATATCGGGGGATTAGGCATTGGTTTGGTTTGTCTGGGGCTTGATGCCAGCATGCCATTTTGGGTGATTTGTCCCATTGCCATTTTAGGCGGCATGCTCTTTGGCGCATTATGGGCGTTTATTCCCGGCTACTTGCAAGCATACCGTGGTAGCCACGTGGTGATCACCACCATCATGTTTAACTTCATCGCCTCCTCTTTGATGGTGTATTTGATGGTTAATGTCTTGAAGCCAGCCGGCGAGATGTCGACCGTTTCTCGAGCCTTTACTGATAATGCCAAGCTGCCGTTTATGCGAGATATTTTCGAATCCTTTGGGATCAGCGGCATGGAATTTGGCCCATTAAATGGCAGCTTCTTTTTGGCATTATTAGCGTTAGTTGCCGTATGGTTCTTGCTGTGGCGTACTCGTTGGGGCTATGCCATTCGAGCCTTGGGTTCTAGCCCCAGCGCTGCACATTATGGTGGCATTAACCCTAAACGCTTAACGGTGATCGTCATGTTGATTTCTGGTGCGATGGCGGGCCTTTTAGGCATGAATGAGATCACCGGTTATAGCCACCAAATTCGCCTAGATTTTGTGGCAGGTTATGGTTTTACCGGCATTGCAGTGGCGTTAATTGGTCGTAATCACCCCGTGGGCATTTTGCTGGCAGCGCTGCTCTTTGGCGTTTTATTTCAAGGGGGCAATGAATTGGCGTTTGAATACGACAACATTGATCGGGAAATGGTGGTGATTGTGCAATCACTGGTGGTGTTGTTTGCCGGTGCATTATCGCTGATGTGGGCTAATCCAATCAGTCAGTTGTACCAAAAATTCACTACGCAAAAGACCCCACAAGAGGCGTAATACAATGTTTGAAACCACCATTTTATTACTTGATGCCACTATTCGTATCTCTACGCCTTTAATGCTACTTGCTTTAGCGGGGCTGTTTTCTGAGCGCTCTGGCATTGTGAACATCGCTTTGGAAGGTAAGTTATTACTCTCGGCATTTGCTGCTGCCGCGGTGGCTTTTTGGCTGGATAACGTATGGTTAGGGCTACTTGCTGCCATGTTTGTTGGGCTATTAACGGCGCTACTGCATGGTTTTGCTTCCATAACCCACCGTGGTGATCAAGTGGTCTCGGGTACCGCAATCAATATGATGGCCATTGGCCTCACCATTTTACTTGGACGTTATTGGTTTGGTATGGGCGGGCAGACGCCGATGCTCTCCAACGAGCAGCGTTTTATGCCGCTGACCTTACCTTTTGCCGATGCTCTGGCTGATGTACCTCTGTTAGGGGCGTTATACTCAACCTTGCTCTCTAACCATAATATTTTGGTTTATTTGGCATTTTTATTGGTTCCTTGTTCTTGGTGGTTATTGCAGCGCACCCGTTTTGGCTTGCGTTTGCGTGCGGTTGGTGAAAACCCACATGCGGTGGACACCGCGGGGATCTCGGTGGCGTGGTTACGTTATCGCGCGTTAATGATCGCAGGACTGTTAGCTGGGATAGCCGGAGCCTATTTGGCTACAGCACAAGCAGCAGGGTTTGTACCTAATATGAGTGCGGGTAAAGGTTTTATTGCCTTAGCAGCACTGATTTTTGGTAAATGGAAGCCGTTTAGCGTCATGCTTGGCTGCTTGTTATTTGGTTTGTTGGACGCTCTTGCCGTACGGATGCAAGGTGTCGCTTTCCCTGTAATTGGCGAGATCCCGCCTCAAGCCATTGAGGTTTTGCCTTATATCTTAACTGTGCTGTTTTTGGCTGGTTTTATTGGCAATGCTAAAGGCCCTAAAGCCATTGGCTTACCCTATGTGAAAAGCCGTTAACTTACCGTAGTAGGCGCTTGTTTGGATGACGAGCGCCTATAAATCGATAGGGAAAAATGCCAATGGTGGCCGTGTTTAAGCATGTGGGAGGTTAATTGGCCAGAATGGGAGGCTTGATGATTTCCAGCTCCTGCAAAGCAATGACGGCTTGGGTGCGATTGCGCACTCCTAATTTGCGAAAAATTGCGGTTGCGTGTGCTTTGATGGTGGCTTCAGAAACCGCCAAGTCGTAAGCAATTTGTTTATTGAGCATGCCTTCGGCAAACATTTGCAGTACTCGATATTGTTGTGGCGTCAGCTCCGCTAATTTATCTCCGACGTTTGGGTTTTCTTTGGTTTGTCGTTCAACGTGGGCGGGTAAATAGTTATCTCCCGCTAATACTTGCCGAATGGCTGTTGCAAATTCACTCGGTGCGGCAGATTTAGGCACAAACCCTTGGCCGTCATAATGCAGAGTATTGTTAATAGTGGTGCTGTCTTCGTGGGCGGAGATCACTAATACTGGTAGCATTGGATGGTGGTTACGTAGATGGATTAACGTTGAATAACCGTGGCTGCCCGGCATTTCTAAATCCAGTAAAATCAAATCTACGTTTTGTTCTGTTAGTAACGCTTCTAATGAGTCGGCGCTGTCTGCTTCTAACCAATGCGCTTTGAGTTGCTCGCTGAGCGCCTGTTTTAATGCATTACGAAAGAGAGGATGGTCGTCTGCAATAACAATAGTTAAGGCACAATCTGCGAGTGAGGGCGTTGCATCAGTTAAAGCCATAACAGTAACCTTTTTGGTTGAAATGTAATCAATATCAAAAACTAAATAACGGTAAAAGTCACGTTACTGTCTTACGCCATACAAAAATAACGCGAACTACGCTGTAAATTAGTGGTTATGCTTGATAGCTTGCGGTAAATGGAAGCACAGTCTTATCTTTGCACTGGTGTTATCCATTAGGCTGATAAAGAATGCAATCGTCATGAGTAACAATGTTAGCCCTTAAGGTTTTTGGGTTCTCATGCGCTTGATGAGGCGATACGGTTAACATGCAACCCACTTTTTCTTTGATATGTTAGAGCGTTTTATCCTTTTAGCTGTTGATAATTCTTTGACTGCGATATGAAACTCTGCCCGCGACAGCCCCAGTTTTTCTTGGAACTTAGGGGTTAGAGATTGCGGTTGTTTTAAGGCTTTGAGTAATACTTGCTGAGGCGAGGGCGCAATCAATGCTGGTGTTTGGCTAATGGGTACAACGTTTGCTTTGTTCGTTCTGAAGCTTTGCCCAGTTGCACCGAATAACTGGCATTGAAATTCAAACGCTAAGATTAAATTTTCATCATTACTGTATAATTGAAGAAGCACTGAATTTAATTTTGCTTTATCCTGAATTCAACTTCGAAGTGCGACACTCTCTAATATCAAGCAGCCACTGTCAGTTCTTTGAAAATAACGACTGGCTGCTTAAACCCCAAACATTTTTTAGGACGATTGTTAATCCTT
>JAWXTX010000078.1:0-12614 GCA_044433165.1 Ferrimonas sp.
CTCATTATTGGCGCTGGCTCTTGCCGTTATACAGCACGGTGCTCGCCTTGCAGATCCCTTTACAACCCTACCCACAACTGCCATTACTGTTGCTCTTGGCCGCCATCCCTATCTTCTCCCCGCCACTGCCACAACTACTGCTGTGCTTAATCTTGCCGATGGGCATCACCTTGTTATTGCAACCGCAATATTGGCCCTTGCTCTTCTTAGGGCTGTTCCTATCTTTATTGCTCTGGCGTCAAGGCCGATTATGGCAACGGGCGCACTTATTGGCCTATCGACAACAACAACGCCTGCAACGCCAACTGGCACGCCGCAGCAGCCAAGATCCGCTAACAGGATTGGCCAATGGGCGCCACTTTGCACAACGTTTATTGCAACAAGTATCCGAAAGTAAACGCAGTAAAAGCCCGTTATCACTCTGTTTACTGGATGTCGATTACTTTACGGCCTACAACCAATATTATGGTTCAGCCCAAGGGGATCATTGTTTATGCACTCTGGCAGTACGGCTTAGTCAGTGCAGCCAACGGCAATCGGATCTGGTTGCACGTTTATCTGGTGATACCTTTGCTTTACTGCTGCCCGCCACCGATCGCAAAGGTGCTGAGAAATTATTACAGCGTTTCCATGAACAACTCGCCCAGAAGCCTATCGCTCACGCCGGCAGCCCTATCCACAGTGATGTCACGCTAACGACGGCCATCGAACAATGGCAACTTGGTAACGATCATCAACTGTTTTTTAATCGCGCCAAACACACCTTACAACAAGCCAAACTGGCTGAAATGCCCCTTGATTACGCTCCCTAAAAGCCAATGTCCCTTGAGGCCGTTACATATTAGGGTAATTAGGACCATTGCCTCCTTCAGGTACCATCCAAGTGATGTTTTGACTGGGATCTTTAATGTCGCACGTTTTGCAGTGTACGCAATTGGCAAAATTTATCTGTAACTGTGGGGAGCCATTGTCAGCGGTTACCATTTCATACACTCCAGCAGGGCAATAACGCTGTGCTGGCTCATTAAAATCCGTTAAATGCTGGGTTATCGGCAACTGTGGATCCAGCAGCTGCAGATGGCAAGGCTGATCTTCCTCATGATGCGTATTCGACATAAAAACGGATGACAGCTTATCAAAGCTAATGATCCCATCCGGCTTAGGATAGTGGATGGAAGTGACCTCTTGGCATAAACGCAATTGCGTATGGTCAGCTTGCTTGTCGGTTAACGTAATGGGTAAACGCCCATGAAACCAATTTTGATCGATGCTATTAAAAGCCCCGCCCAATAGAGAGCCAAAACGATGTAAAGCGGCTCCAAAATTACGGCTTTGGTACAGTTCTTCGTACAACCAAGAGGCTTTAAAGTGGGCATCAAACTGCACTAAGTCCTCGCCACCTTGCGGCTGTTGCTGTAAAGCATCCACCACCACTTCTGCGGCTAACATGCCACTTTTCATGGCACTATGGCTGCCTTTAATTTTGGCAAAATTGAGCGTACCGGCATCACAACCTATCAGTAAACCACCGGGAAAATGCTGACTGGGCAGACTTGACCATCCTCCTTTGGTAATAGCACGTGCCCCATAAGCAAGGCGCTCGCCGCCGATTAAATATTGGCGAATATGAGGGTGCTGTTTGAACCGTTGAAACTCTTCATAGGGGCTAAGATCTGGATGGGAATAGTTCAAATCCGTAATCAACCCAAGTAACACTTGCCCTTCGTCACCGTGATATACAAACCCCCCTCCTGTAGCACCATGTTCTTGTAGAGGATACCCTGCAGTATGCAGTACCAGCCCAGGTTGATGCAGTTCAGGCGCCACTTGCCAAATTTCTTTGATCCCAAGCCCATAATGTTGCGGATCGCTATTTTTATCTAATTGATATTGTTTGATAAGCTGCTTACCTAAATGGCCACGACAACCCTCAGCAAATAAGGTGTATTTAGCTTTTAACGCCATACCAGCCATGAAACTGGGCTTTTCCTGCCCTTGATGATCGCGCCCCATATCTCCGGTTATCACCCCTTGCACTACGCCATGATCCAATAATAATTGCGCGGCGGCGAACCCTGGGTAAATCTCAACCCCCAGTGCCTCCGCCTGAACGGCTAGCCAACGGCAAAGGTTGCCAAGACTTACGATGTAATTGCCATCATTATGCAAGGTGTGAGGTACCAAGGCATGGGGGAAAGACCGATGTCCTGTCGCAGTTAAATAACTGACGTTATCTTGATGAACAGGCGTTGTTAATGGGGCATCAAGGTTACGCCAATCAGGCAACAATTCCTCCAATGCTCGGGGTTCAAACACCGCTCCGGAAAGAATATGTGCCCCCACCTCGGAGCCTTTTTCAACCACACAGACAGTCAGATCCGGATTTCGCTGCTTAACGCGAATGGCACTGGCCAATCCTGCGGGGCCCGCACCGACCACCAACACATCAAATTCCATTTGCTCACGTTCCATAACCACCTCATCCGCTTGCTAAAATTAGAGCAGTTGCTCTTTTTATGAGCTTACTAAAAAGGGGATCGACTTCACAATCACTGTGCCAGCAAATGACAGCCGAACAGAAATAAAGCAAACGGACGTGGAAGCAAGATGAGCTGATTGTCCCTAATGATGGCTATACTTTACACTATTCACATTCTGAACCGAGCAGATATGACCTACGTCAACGGTGATATGGCAGATCTGCCGTGGTGAAAATCACCACCAGGGCCAGCAGCGAAAGTGACTGAGCCTCCCCGAAAATTTGGAAAGGTAGCAGATGACTCAACTTCAAGATCGATACGGACGTCGGTTCCATTACCTGCGGCTGTCAATCACTGATGCGTGCAATTTCAAATGCGAATATTGCCTGCCAAATGGATACCGACCCATATCCAAAAAACCGCTTTACCTTCAACAACAAGAGTTAGCTCGTGTGGTCGCAGCTTTTGCGCAATGTGGCACTCGGAAGGTACGCCTCACCGGTGGTGAGCCCAGCTTACGCAAAGATTTTACTGCCATTATTGAGCAAACCGCGCAGATCCCAGCCATTGAAACCGTTGCCACCACCACCAATGGCTACCGCTTAGCTCAGCATGCGGCAGCTTGGCAGCAGGCTGGATTAGACCAAGTCAATGTTTCGGTTGACAGCCTAGATCCCAGAGACTTTCAAAAAATTACTGGTGATGGCCGCTTTGATCAGGTATTGCGAGGCATTGATGCCGCCTTAACATTGAATTATCGCCGCGTAAAACTGAATGCCGTTTTGCTCAAAACACATCACGCCACGCAATTGCCTCTGTTTTTAGATTACATTCGCCATCGACCGGTCGACATTCGTTTTATCGAGCTAATGAAAACCGGTCTGCAAGCGGACTATTTTGAGCGCCAGCATCTTTCAGGAGCCGTAATCCAGCAGCAATTATTGACGCAAGGCTGGCAACTGGCTCAAGCCGAGCGCGACGCTGGCCCAGCACTCAATTACTGCCATCCAGATTACGCTGGCCGCATTGGATTAATCATGCCCTATAGCAAGGATTTTTGCGTTACCTGCAACCGCTTGCGCGTCTCTGCGATGGGTAAATTACATTTATGTTTGTTTACCGAAGCGGGCATCGAGTTGCGCGATCTGCTCGCCTGTGACAGTCATCAATCGCTTTTAATTGAGCGCTTACAGCGGGTTTTACAAGATAAACACCAAAGCCATTACTTGCATCAAGGCCATACTGGAGCAACGCCACATTTGGCTTCCATCGGCGGTTAATGACAAGACACGTTGCCCTTATAGACAACGCCATTCGCATCATCACTCCACCCCGTTTTAAGCAGCACGATTCCACCTTATGAGCGGTTGGCGTATTATCTTATAAAGAATCTGGAAGCTTAGATAAGCCGCTTCGTTGGTTTTTCAATCGTAAGCAAAACAAACAGTCAATGTTTGTTCGAGCAGCAGGATGCAACTCATCAAATAACGAGATGTGACTCAGCGTTCATCTCATTTTGCGGTTAATTTAAAGGCAGTTAAATCAATGGCCCATTTCACTCACCTCACTGACTCTGGCCAAGCCCACATGGTGGATGTCACCGAAAAAAACGCCACTGAGCGTGAAGCGCGCGCAGAAGCGTTCATTACCATGGCTCCTGAAACCTTAGCCATGATCATGCAAGGAAATCACCATAAAGGAGACGTCTTTGCGACCGCTCGTATCGCTGGGATCATGGCGGCCAAAAAAACATCTGAGCTGATCCCGCTTTGCCACCCATTGATGTTAACCAAAGTAACGGTTGAGCTAACACCAGAGCCTGAAAATAATCGGGTTCGAATTGAAAGTTTGTGCAAATTATCCGGTCAAACTGGGGTGGAAATGGAAGCTCTAACCGCCGCCTCGGTAGCGGCACTCACCATCTACGATATGTGCAAAGCCGTACAAAAAGACATGAATATTGAAGGCGTTCGTTTACTGGAGAAAAAAGGTGGCAAATCTGGCCACTTTAAGGTGTAACTCATGATCAATGTATTATTTTTTGCTCAGATCCGCGAATTGGTGGGTACCGATCAATTAAGCCTGCCTGCGGAAAGTGAATTAACTGCCGAACGTTTACGTCAACAACTGCTGAGCCGTGGTGAAAAATGGCAACTGGCCTTAGCGGATGCAAACGTATTAGTCGCAGTAAATCAAACCTTATCCGGTTGGGATACGCCATTAAAAAGCGGCGATGAAGTGGCTTTTTTCCCGCCAGTTACCGGAGGCTAAGGCAGATGAATCGTATCCAAACCTGCGATTTTAATGTTGCTGAGGAATACCAACAACTGGCACAAAACCCAAGCTGTGGCGCCGTTGTAACCTTTATCGGCAAAGTTCGCGATTTTGGTGACAGCAACCACGTTGCCGCCATGACGCTTGAACATTATCCCGGTATGACTGAAGCGGTTCTTACCCAAATTGAAGCCGAGGCACGCGCGCGGTGGCCGCTGGATGAAGTCACCATTATCCACCGCGTTGGTGAATTAAAATTAACCGATCAAATTGTCTTTATTGGCGTTTCAAGTGCTCATCGCAAAGCCGCCTTTGCTGCTTGTGAGTATCTTATCGATTATTTAAAAACCCGAGCCCCCTTTTGGAAAAAAGAAACCAATCAAAACGGCTCAGTATGGGTTGATGCAAAAGACGCCGATCAACAAGCTGCCGAACAATGGGCTCGTTAAACTCACTACCATCGAACACCCGCTGACACTCGGGTGTTCTTCTCTTCCAATATGGCTCTCACCCACCATGACCGAATCCATTGATCCTAGCTACACCCTCGTACATCAACAACCCGAGTTCGTCATCATCAATAAAAGGGCAGGGGTTCATTTTCACAGCCAAGATGGCCATGCCGGCGTCGTGGCTCAAGTTGAAGCCCAATTACAACGCAAATTATACCCGGTCCATCGGTTAGATACGCCCACCTCTGGATTACTGCTGCTCGCTGGTAATGCCATTATTGCAGCAGACTTAGGGCGTCAATTCGAGCAACACCAAATTGAAAAACGGTATCTGGCCATCAGTGACCGTAAGCCCGCGAAAAAACAAGGAACCATTGAAGGGGAGATGCAAAAATCTCGGCGCAGCCAGTGGAAATTAACCCGTATCCCAAAAGCCTCAGCCAAACAATACGCTATTACCCAATTTGTCACCGCTTCACTCGGGCAAGGCCTACGGGCTTATTTCGTGCGCCCTTTATCTGGCAGAACCCATCAAATCCGCGTGGCATTAAAAAGTTTAGGAGCCCCAATTATGGGGGATGCACTCTACGGTGGTAGCCCAGCAGATCGCACTTACCTGCATGCTTACCAATTGAGTTTTATGATTAATAATCAACGATATCAATACCGCGCTCTGCCACAAACAGGCGAGCATTACCAAGATCCAAACTTATTGGAAATTTTGGCCCAGTGGCAGCAAACACCACCACTGTGGCCAAGCCGTTAACGAACAAACTTGTTATATAAAAATAGGACAATAAAAGCGCCTATCGTCGCGGTAACCAAACTCGATAAGTTCACCCCGTCAACGCGCCCGCCGATCCCAACTAAACGCCCTAAAAAACCACCAACAAAGGCCCCAACAATGCCGAGCAATATGGTCATAATCCAACCGCCACCATCTTTGCCTGGCATCAACCATTTTGCTAATGCACCGGCAATCATCCCTAAAATAATCCATGAAAAAAATCCCATATTTACTCCTACACTTTGGCTCTCACACCATTAAAATTTAACGTTATCGATACGCAAACCGAATTGCCATTAAAACAAAATTTGCGACTCGCTAATGATTTTAGTTAGTCCAAAGGCTGAGTAACAAACAGGAACAACAACACCGTCAAACCCGCCCCATAACGTGCTCTATGTGCATGACCGTTCATTGAGTTCAAAAAAAACACAAATTAGCCTAGATTTGTTTAAAAAATCTGCTACATTAGCCATCGAATTGAGCTCAGAGTCGTATTGCCGCTCATCGCATTAGCAAGGAATATCCACAGTTGCAATAATAACTATTGGATAACGATTTCCTTCGATTAACACGCTTCTCAATACCCTAGTTTCGGGTATTTGCAGCAATTCCCCGATCAAAAATCCGTTTAGTAGCTGGATTATCCACAATCACTATTCACAATGTTATCCACAGATAAAAACCACTACTTTTACTTGACAGCGACCCAATTTAAACCATAACAACATCCGCATCCTAAGTAGTAACTGAGATACTGGCTTGGTTTGAGCTGCCATGGCATGCTTAGTCTTTATTTTTTCATTGCAGTTTGCCCTATGTCAGCGCTCCCTCTCATTCTTGTCGATGGCTCCTCCTACCTGTATCGCGCCTACCATGCGCCACCGCATTTAACAAACTCCAAAGGCGAAGCCACTGGGGCTGTTTATGGTGTGGTTAATATGCTGCGTAGCTTGTTGCGCCAGCATAATCCTAGCCACATTGCGGTTGTTTTTGATGCAAAAGGCAAAACATTTCGCGATGATCTCTACCCAGAATACAAAGCTCAACGCCCGCCAATGCCGGATGATTTGCGCAGCCAAATTGCCCCCTTACACGCCATTATTGAAGCCATGGGGCTGCCAATTGTGGTTGAGCCTGGAGTCGAGGCCGACGATGTGATTGGTACTCTGGCTCGTCAAGCTGAAGCGCAAGGTTACTCGGTGCTTATCAGTACCGGTGACAAAGATATGGCGCAATTGGTAACGGAGAAAATCACGCTGGTTAACACCATGACGGATACCTATTTAGACCCCAATGGGGTGGTAGAAAAGTTTGGCGTTGGCCCAGAGCTTATTATCGATTTACTGGCGATGATGGGGGATAAAGTTGATAACATTCCCGGATTGCCCGGCGTTGGTGAAAAAACCGCGTTGGCTATGTTGCAAGGGATCGGCAGTCTAGAGACCATCTATCAAGACGTGGACGCGGTGGTACCACTTGGATTTCGTGGCAGTAAAACCATGCCAAAAAAACTGCTTGAGCATAAAGACGCGGCATTCTTGTCTTATCAATTAGCAACCATCAAATTGGATGTGGCACTGCCATTAGGGCCAGCCGATCTCAAAATTCAACCCGCCGACCAAAATCGCTTAATTGAACTGTATGGTCAAATGGAGTTTCGCCGGTTACTGGCAGAGGTGTTAGATAGCCAAGGCTTTACTCCATCTGCCCCTGTCACCACTGACTCAGCAGTAACCAGCATTCCTTCCCCAGCCGTTGAGCAAACCGACTATCAAACCATTCTCACTGAGCAACAATTGTCGCAGTGGCTACAAAAGCTGCAAGATGCCGAGTTGTATGCCATTGATACCGAAACAACCAGCCTCGACTATATGACGGCAAAATTGGTGGGGTTATCTTTTAGTACTCAAGCAGGGGAAGCCGCCTATCTGCCCTTAGGGCACGATTATCCGGATGCGCCAGTGCAGCTTGATTTTGATGCAACCTTAGCATTGCTCAAACCTTTACTTGAGGATCCCACCCCTAAAAAAGTTGGGCAAAACCTCAAGTATGATATGTCTGTTTTGGCAAACTATGGCATTGAACTCAAAGGTATTGCCTTTGATACCATGCTAGAAAGCTACTGTTTTAATTCCACTGCTGGGCGCCACAATATGGACGATCTGGCATTGAAATACCTAGGCCATAAAACCATCTCCTTTGAAGAGGTGGCTGGTAAAGGCAGCAAGCAAAAAACCTTCAATCAGATCGCCTTAGAACAAGCCAGCCCTTATGCGGCAGAAGATGCCGACATCACCTTACGCCTGCATCACGCATTACAGCCGCTGCTCGCTTCCGAGCCCAGCTGCCAACAGGTGTTCAACGAAATTGAGCTGCCATTAATTGGTGTGATGTCACAAATGGAGCGGAACGGTGTACGCTTAGATTGCGACATGTTATTCGAACAAAGCCAAGCGATTGCAGCCCGTCTTGCCGAGCTAGAACAAGAGGTACATAACCTCGCAGGTGAGGTATTCAACCTAAGCTCGACCAAACAGTTGCAAGCAATTTTATTTGAAAAACTGGGTTACCCTGTTTTGAAAAAAACCCCAAAAGGGGCGCCGTCAACAGCGGAAGAGGTCTTACAAGAGTTAGCTCAAGACTACCCCTTACCCAAACTGTTATTAGAGCACCGTTCCCTAGCCAAGTTAAAAAATACCTATACCGATAAACTGCCTGAATTGGTGCAAGCAACAGGCCGGATCCACACCAGTTACCAACAAGCGGTTACGGCCACAGGGCGTTTATCAAGCACCGATCCAAACTTGCAAAACATCCCCATTCGAACCAAAGAAGGACGCCGGATCCGTCAAGCGTTTATTGCCGAAGATGGCTATCAATTACTGGCCATCGATTACTCTCAAATTGAACTTCGCATCATGGCACACTTGTCGAATGACCAAGGGCTGTTAACGGCCTTTTCGGAAGGCAAAGACATTCACAAGGCCACCGCCGCTGAAGTTTTTAATGTGGCCTTTGATGAGGTCACCCATGACATGCGTCGCAAAGCCAAAGCCGTTAACTTCGGTTTAATCTATGGGATGTCTGCTTTTGGTTTGGCCAAGCAGCTCACTATTCCCCGCTATGAAGCACAAGAATACATCGACCGCTATTTCGATCGTTATCCTGGGGTATTGAAGTACATGGATGACACTCGAAAACAAGCCCATGAACAGCACTACGTCGAAACCCTCTTCGGCCGACGCTTACATCTGCCTGAGATCAATGCGCGCAATAAGATGCGCCAACAAGCGGCAGAGCGTACTGCAATCAACGCCCCCATGCAGGGAACCGCAGCGGACATCATTAAAAAAGCCATGCTTATTGTCAGTGATTACATTAAGCAACAGCCACACGATGAGATCCGCCTGTTAATGCAAGTACACGATGAACTCGTATTTGAGGTAAGCAATGCCAGTTTGGCCACCCATCAGCCCCAATTAGTGGCATTGATGGAATCCGCTGCAGACTTGCATGTGCCTCTCATTGCAGAAGCCGGTATCGGTAGCAATTGGGATGAAGCGCATTAAACCATGAGCTGCGTCACAAATAAGCACACTCACCAGCGACTGCGCTTTGCGCTAAATCACATGATTGGTATAGACTGGGCAAGTAGGGTACAGAGGTAAGATGTTCTGTAAGTGAACTTAATTTAGTCAAATTGAGTTTTCTTTTCATCTTTAAAACCTGTTTTTGATTGGGATTACACCAATCTGCCAGCATTTGGCACCCCAGCTCTCTTTGAGGGCTGGGGTTTTTTATGCCCAAAATACGGTTACAGTAATCATTAAGTCGATGCGCTCAAAATGAATAGGCGCATTGAACGAAGCAGTTAGAGTATTATATTTATCTACTTTGAACAGGCATTGGGCCGCCCATTTCTGTTCGGCTTCCATTAGTTATTTCCGAGGAACCGCGGATGAGCATCAAGGCGATCATTGTTGACACAGCTGGCACAACCACCGATTTTGACTTTATCAAAGACGTGTTGTTTCGCTACTCCGCTGAGGCTATCCCTCAATTCATAGCACAACGCCATACGGAATTTACCGTCGCCAGCCTATTACAGGATATTCGCCGCTTGAGCGAACAACCGGATGCGGATCTAGACACAATTAGCCGCATTTTAGTTGATTGGATTGAACACGATAATAAGGCGACACCGTTAAAAGCACTGCAAGGTTTAGTGTGGCAAGAAGGCTACTTAAATGGGGATTTCAAAGGGCAGATCTACGATGATGCTGCCCGCGCACTAAGCCAATGGCAACAGCAAGGGATCCGCTTATACAGTTATTCTTCCAGCTCGGCGGATGCCCAACAAATGCTCTTTCGCCATAGCAACTTAGGCGATTTAAGTGCGCTATTTTATGGGCATTTTGATACCAATATGGGGCAAAAAACATCGGTTCAAGCGTATAAAAATATCTTAAATGCCATCTCAATGTGGCCACGACAGGTGTTATTTATCTCAGACAGCTTAGAAGAGCTTAATGCCGCGGCTGAAACAGGAATCCAGACCTTACAGGTGATCCGTCAACCGGGACAATTCACTGGTAAACACCCTGTTCATCACGATTTTTCCAGCATTCAGCCTGAATGGTAAACACTGAATCCCACAAGAAACCCAGAGTGTCTTGTGGGATTAGTTCGATGCCAAGAGCCAATTAACGGCCCAAGCCTAACGTCATTGAGCGTTGATGTATTGCGCTAAGTGTTCAATGTCAGTATCGGTTAATCGCTTTGCCACATCGCTCATCATGCCATTCATGTCGTTATGGCGCGCACCATTGCGAAACTTTTCCAATTGCGCCTTGATGTAGCTGCCATGCTGGCCGGCAACCGCAGGATAGCCTGCCAGCCCCATGCCATTACCATTTACACCATGACAAGCCACGCAAGCGGTGATCTGACGTTGCGGATCCCCTCCTAGATACAACTTCTTCCCAGCATTTATGGCGGCGCGCTCACCCGTTTGCCCAGCACTGGGGATTTGGCTTGCATAAAAGGCGGCCACATCGGCGATGTCTTGATCCGTGGCCAACATCATGGCCATCGGACTCATTACCGGATCATGACGTCCTTCTTTGCCTCCCGTCATTGCCGCCAGCTTCATCTCTTTAAGTTGCTTAAACAGATAACCTTCATGCTGACCGGCTAGTTTGGGGTACATATCAATCGGACTATTACCGTCTGCGCCATGGCAAGCGACGCAGGTCGTTGCCTTTGCCTGCCCAGCCACGGCATCACCCACGGTTGCCCATGCTGGAGTAGAAAATGCCGTCAATGCGGCCAAAGCTACTGCAAATTTATTCATAACATTCCAACTTGTTTAATTGCCCGCCATTCAAATTCCCTGTGGCGACGCTCCCCTGATAAAATGGGGGGAACATGCACCAAGCATTCTACATGAATTTCGATCCAGATCGACTCTCCTGCTTTTTTGTGACGCAGGCGGTTATTGTTGTTTGGCCAGTAAAACCTCATGGCCAATGTACGCTGGATTTTTGGAGACACACGTGACTGAACTGACCATTGATTTTCGCCAAGCAACATTTGTTACTAGCGCCCCAGACATCACTCAACTTCCTGACGATGTGGGGATGGAAATCGCCTTTGCTGGCCGCTCAAACGCGGGAAAATCCAGTGCTTTAAATACATTAACTGACCATCGAGGCTTAGCTCATACCAGTAAAACGCCTGGTCGTACTCAATTGATCAACGTATTTCGCCTAGATGACGAACGGCGCCTGATTGACTTACCTGGATACGGCTTTGCCAAGGTACCTCTTGAGCTGAAATTGCAATGGCAAGAAAAACTGGCGCAATACTTAGAGCAGCGCCGCTGCTTACGCGGACTGGTGGTGTTAATGGATGTCCGTCATCCACTCAAAGATCTGGACGCCAATATGATTGCATGGGGGGTTGCCGCACAGATGCCTGTATTGGTGCTATTAACTAAGGCCGATAAACTCAAACAAGCAGAGAAAAATAAAACCTTGCGACAAGTGAAGGCTTCTTTGTCGGAATTAGGCGGAAACGTCACCGTGCAGTTGTTCTCCTCCCTCAAAGGCACAGGGCGAGAGCCGGCCTTAAAAGTATTAAACGGCTGGTTCCAACGCCATAGTGAAGGCGTCGATTTACTGGGCATCGAATAAAAAAAACCGGTACTGGCAACAATCCAGTACCGGGCGATTAAAAGCTAATATGGGGAGAAGCTTTAAAATGGTAACAACATCAACCAACCCAACGTCGCTTGATATTGTTACCATAACGCAACATCTTGTTAATTTAAAGCATTTGCTCTAGTTTTTTTAAACCAAGTAGCAACATAACTGCCATCGCGATTCTCTTTATTTTTTTACCTTGTTGCCATGCCATCGAACCGATGGCTAATGCCTCCACTGATGGCGACAACAATTTTTTTAATCTGATGAGAATACATCGATGAATCATCCCAGCCAAAATCAGTATCAACGCTGGACTCGGATCGCCACCCAAGCCTCTTTGGCAACCGCAGTAACGCTCATTGTTCTAAAATTGCTGGCTTGGCTTGCCTCAGGTTCGGCGAGCTTATTAGGC
>JAWXTX010000079.1:0-6296 GCA_044433165.1 Ferrimonas sp.
CGTTGCCGTGCTAGCTCCGCGGCACGCTCTTCAACTTCGGGATAAGTAAGCTTGGTTGCTTGGCGACAAATGCCACTGTCTAATAAGCCCAATTGCTGCAATTGCTCCTCAATTGCCATCGCGACAGGCAAGGCTGAGGTGGCTTTTACAATCTCAGCTCGAGCATAACAATGCTCTGCAAAAGCAACGCTGGCCGCACGTAAGGTCACATCATTACCGGGGATCTGCTGCGCCCCAAACAGCGGTTTACCTGCATCTTGTGCCTGCTGAAATGCCGGCAAAAAATACGCCATGTGATTAATGGCTTGCTGCGTACGGTTTGCCCGTACTTCGGTTGGCCAACCTTTATCTAAAATGGATTGCAACTCTGGCGGTAAATTAGGCTGTGCGCTCGCTGGCGTTGATGCGGCCAGCCCTTCTTTGAATAAAGTGATGCTTTCAGTCATGCCATGCAGTTGAAATAAGCCATCCGCATAAGGCGTTAACTGGGCCATCCCATTGGGGGTACCACGCTCACCATGAAAAATCACCTCAGGCCAATGGCCAGCTTGTGACCACTGGGTAACATAAGCGGCTTTAAATTCCACCATCCGTTCACTATTAATCGCCAATAAATCATCCAATTGACCAGTGCGGTAGCCACAGGCATTAACTAAATAATCCACTTTTACCGGCGTTTTTTCACCACGATGAATAAGCCAGCCCTCACCATCGGCAGTAACATTAGTAACCGCTTGATTAAGATAAATGGTGCAATTTGAGCGCTGAGCTAACGCCAAATCAACTTGAGCAGCCAAGCGAAATAAGCTCAAACCATATTCTTGTACTTGAATAAGCGGCCATTTTACCGTGCTAAAGTCCAGTTCTTTAGCCAGCGGGATCATCCAATCATCCGCATTTTCCGCCTTTATCGGTAACGGTTGCTGTGCCAGTTGTCGCATGGTCGCTTCATCATAGCAGCGGTAATAATCGGCGGGTTCACCCAATAATTGATTCGCTGGATCTTGCTCCACCAGTTGCTGGTATTCCTGTTGTAAACAAGCAAGGCGCGGCAATAAATCACTCGGCTCATGAGGATCGCGCATCGGAACCACAATCACGGTTGGCCGTAAATTCACGCTAAAAGGATACAGCTTTAAGGTCTCGATTGATTCCTTTAACAGCTGGATACACTGCTTATCATCAATTTCACGATACAGATTACCGCCAGCATGCAAGTGGCAAAATGGTGGGCCATTAACCAAGCTTGGCCCTTGCTCCATTAAGATCACTTGCAGTTCTGGGTGTTGGCTTAGATGCATCGCAATCGTCGAGCCTGCGACCCCTGCCCCAATAATACCCACCCGCTTAAGTGATGAATCGAACAAATAAGATGAAGAAATCGACATGGTATTTTTACCGCAGCATAAATGCTTTAAACCAAAACAAGCCCTAAGTGAGCAAACTCAAAGCTTGTATATAAGTTATGAATTACTGCCTACTAATGTTGGCAATGGGGTTAAATGCAAAATGGCTTGTAAAGGTATTACTTGCGAAAGTAATTTATGTGAATCGTCCAAACGCTCCGAAACCAGCAGATCCAAAGAGATCTCCAAATGCGATAAAGGCACTGTTTCCGCATGAGTTTCGAAATTCTGAGCCACCAAGGTCAGCGCAACCTGATTTTGGCCAATCATGGCTTGTATTGGCGCGTGGGGAATAAAGTACTGCTTATTAATAGGTGCTAAGTTTATTCTAACGTTCTCACCAAAGCTGCCATCGTAGCAGTAATCTAATTCGTATACTACGTATTCTGTTGTGACGGCAACCGCGCTAATTTTTGCAATATCGGTACCTTGAGCGCACTTTGCTGGGCGTTCTGCTGATGAAAATTCAGCCATCGCCGCAGCAAGCGGATCACAACCGCACAAAAAACCTATGAGCGTACCTGCCAATAAAAATCGAACCATCCGTGCTCCTAATTCTTATCTCTTTAATCATTTGCGGGGGAGCCCAATAGCATCTTTTTCATTTTCAATGCTGGCCGAAATCCCCATAAATCCTTCCCTGCTCGCATAACAACATACCCGATAACCAACCCCGATGGCCAGTTGAGAAATAGCGTGAATCCTTGAGGATGGCTTGCACCCACGCCCAACAGCATCACGGCAAACATCAGCCCCATCACCAGATGGTTAGGAAAACCACGAACATTACCGCCAAAACGATAGAGAACATAAGGCACCCACTTAGCCAACGTCCAAGTTAGCGCAAATAAAGCGCCAACAATAAAAGTGGGAAACAACAACACATAGCCAAAATTACGCGCCAGTTGTAACAACAACATTGGCACAATACGTCCCTGTACAGAAATCCGATTAAACCAATAAAAGATCGCCCGCACCAACACCATAAACAACATAAAGACTGCCCATATTGATGCAGCCGCAGCTAGCCCAGTGAAGCCCAAATAGGAAGGTAACCAACTGCTCCCTTGAGCTGCTAATAATGCGGCAGGCAGCGCTAATAACCCACCACAAACCCAAGCGAACCACGGTTTGAAATGATGCCCCATTTGCTCAAATTCTGGCGCGACTCTAGGAGCACTTTCTAGTAGCAAACCTAAACGATCATTTTCAAAATAACCGGTTTCATAAATGCTGAAATAAGCAAGAACAAAGAGCAACAAACTCATCGCGCACCAAACAGGCTGGCTGCTCACCACAGCAAAAGTCAGTAATAATCCAATGTAATCATGGGCCAAAATTACCCGTGTAAAATACTGCTCTTGAGGGCGATTCACCTTCTTGGTAAAGACCAAAGGCAGCATCGGGGTTAACCCTGCGCGCAACCCTTGTGCTAAGGGCCATTTGCATAATAAGCCTAATTTTGTTTGCTCAAGAAGATCACGATCTAACAAAGCATCCGTCACACAAAGTGCACCTGCCACCGCCTCTTGGCCAAGCGCATTAACCACGGTTGCTCCTTTCCCTTGTTGGCGCAATGGCACCGCAGTTGACATAGTAGATACCATGGTTAACGTGAGCTTAGGATCAATCGCACGCAGCAATGGCTCAATCACAAAATCAAACCCAAAAGAAACCACATGCACACGCTGATAATGAGGCAACAAAGCCTGATATAACGGCTCATTCAGATATTTTGGCCCAAGCTCTGCAGCTACCGCTAACCATTGTTTTTTGGCCCACGGCATTAACGTTAAAATCACTTTTAAACGAAAATATTCCCGATAAATTTCACTGTCGTCACGGTGCCACCAACACCATGGTTTTAAAAGCGACAGCAGCTGCACAATAATGGCCAACAATAAAGCCGGCCGAATGTGCGCTAAGAACATTTCGGTTGAATTTCGCAGCCATAAGGTTTCATCAAAATCGATCAATAAGAGCTGCTCAGCATCGCTATTAGCAATTGCTGCCAACACCTCTGTTGGCGTACGTTTATAGCGCTCCAATAATTGCTGACGTGACGTTGCTGCCGATACCGCTGATGCAGACGGCATTACCGTTTCAGAGTCCTTCAATATCATCCTGGCGTACACTCCCTTTTGATCGGCTAAGCCACGCCGTTTTTAGCGCGAGTCTATTATCGAGTGTAGAGCAGTTAACGCCATTCAATGAACCGTCATGATGTGGCACATGAATTAGAAAGAACCGCTATTCGCGGCGCAGCTTGCTTGCGCTTTCACTACACTAAGCCGCACCAATCGCATTAATCCCCCACAAGAGAATGCACTCATGCATGAAGTAATACGCGATTTAACGTGGCGATATACCACCAAAAAGTATGATCCCCACAAGCGGATATCCGCGGCTGATATAGAAATTATAAAAGAAAGTCTCCGTCTCTCAGCTTCTTCCATTAACTCACAACCATGGAAGTTTTTGCTGTTAGAAAGCGAGCAAGCAAAACAGCGATTTCATCATACTTTTGCCATTAAATATCAGTTTAATCAACTACATGCACTAGATGCCTCACACACCATTTTAATGGCTTACAACCCCCATTACACCAAACTCCTTTATCGGGGAATCGTCGATGAGGAGTTACAAGGTGGGCGTTTACCTCTAGAGCAATACCAAAATAAACTGAACGGCAGCTACCGTTTTGTTGATTTACATACCAACGAGGCGGGTTTTAACGGCCACTGGACAAAAGCACAGTTATATTTGGCATTAGGCAACATCATGCATGTGCTTGCGCGTTTAAAAATCGACTCCACCCCGATGGAAGGCGTCGACACCGCGCTCATTAGCCAAGAATTTGCTTCTGAATTAGATGGGTATGTCTGCCCCATAGCGCTCGCGATGGGCTACCATCTTGATGGTGAAGACTACAATCGTGATTTAGCTAAAATTCGACGACCAATGGATGCGATTTTTACCACTCTTTGAGCGTTCAATCGCATGACTATCACCGCACAATTCAGTTCGAACTTACCCTACCGCCTTCTAGCTATTAAGGCACAGATGGAAGGCGCCACACACGTTAAGCGTAACATGGCCGTTCTATCTTTACTCAATCAAGCTGTCTTGAATCGATGGAGTGAGCCAAGCCCCCCGAGTTATTGCGATCCCGCATAAATAGCGCGTCTTTTCAGGCATGCAAAAATCAGCCATTTCATGCGGGCAAGCTAAAGTAGCGCTGGAGTAAATAATGGTTTGCGCTATTATGCCGCCTTTATTTCTCAAAGAGTCACAAAACATGAGCGATACCATTCAGATCCCAGCCGAGTTACAACAAGTACTGGATCACATGCAGGCGGTTGAAGAACAGTACGAAGGCATTTTGTCTATCTACACTGCCATTGAAGCACCACTGCGCAGCGACTGGGACAAGTTGCCAAGCAGCTGCCATAACCTACTGGCTTCTTTTGAGCAATTTCAAGCCATCGTTGCTTACACCTTAGTTGGCCCTTGTGCGCAACTACTTGAGATGATCGCCAACTCAAATGAGGGCGAAGAGCAAGCCAGCGACGAGCAAACCCATGCTGTCATGGAGCAATTATTTGCCCAAGGCATTAAAATGATGGTCAAAGATCTAAAAGCCGCTCGCCGCGATATTCCACTACGCAATGAACTGTTAGCGCCATTTCGCGGCTAACTATCGCTAAATCGACAAACTCCGATTAGCATACAGACTTGGCGTAACCGCATCGCCGACCATAAAACCGATGTTAACGCATCGGTTTTTTTGCACTCTAGCCTCTCCCCTGTTCATCCCATCAAAAGGCGCACAACCACACATAAAAGATCGAAATGGCCACTCAAGCTGTAGTACCAGCACACTCAAAATAACAATATAAACAATCACATTTTTTGCCTTCGCATAACGCAATTCAAATAGAACAAGTAAAGCATTGCCTCCTCGGCTCACCCGCCCTTAGCGCTTGGTCTTATCAAGGCTCTTCTTTAACCACAAATTCGCTACCAAAACGCATAATTTACGGTGAAATCCTTGCGATTATTATCATTTTCAGTGAATATTCACGTAATCACTGTTGGAGTCACGACTATGTCAAATATTGAAACAGAACTGTCTAACTTTGTTGAAGCCGTTACCGAAAGCGGACTGATCTGGGTTCTTAGTGAAGATACTGAATTCGTTGTCGTAGACTCGATTGAGTTTGAAAATACCGACGTTATGCCGTTGTTTTCATCTGAAGCTCGCGCGCAAGCCTTGTGCGTTGAAGATTGGGCGAACTACCAAGTACAAGCGATCCCCTTGGATGATTTCTTTGAAGAGTGGTTGCCAAGCCTAGATGAAGACCAAGTACTCGTTGGCTTTGATTGGGACGAAGAACTTACTGGCGCTGAAGTAGACCCCTTCACTCTTGCTAAAGCATTAGCTGATAACGAAAAAGCCTAATAGCGTTCAAGCTTCCCATAAATAGAAAGCTGCAGTGCAGCTTTCTATTTTTCCAACTGATTATCGATTGGTCCTTAGCTCATAACCGGCGCCGTAATGCGTTAAAATCACACTAGGATCAATATTCACTTGCCGCATCTTGGCGCGAATTCGTGCAATTAAAACATCTAGGGTACGATCGTTATAACGCCAATCGGCTTTATCTAATAATTGCCACAGTACATTACGTTTCACCACTTTATTGCAAGAATTACACAACGCAGACATGATTTGCGCTTCATTACGAGATAAGCGTACCCATGTACCATCTTTGCGGATTAACCGGAAAGATTGCTGTTCAAAGAACCACTCACCGGAACCTCGTTGATTAACACGGCCATTAATCTGTTTTCTGGCCAACATTCGCTGGCTTAAGTTTCGGCAAGCCC
>JAWXTX010000079.1:6306-12476 GCA_044433165.1 Ferrimonas sp.
AGATTTCATCAATAGAGCTATTGGACGCCAGTACTAAATCGGCTCCAAACCGCCAATAGCTAATGCGCCCAGAGGCGAAATCTGCCGCGGCAATAACAACGACGACCGCACGTGATTGATTTTGGATTTGAGCACACAACTCAGTGGCAGGCGTTGCGGTTTCATTCGCTTCAATCAATACCAAACTGAAAGGCAAGGCCTCAATCTGTTGAAGCACTTTTTCTGTATTAGGCAAAAGACGAATTGAAAACTCCTCTTTATCGACAAATTCAGTTAACGCTTTTTGTCGATGATTAGGAACCAGTGCCAAAATTGGTACTGAGAAGTTTGCTTTGCCTGTCCCTGATTCCACGCTTTGATCCATCTTCAATAGCCTCGTGCACATTCGTTGAAATGTAAGATACCCATTCAAACGCTAGCTCGAAGCAGCCTAGCTCATAAAACTCGATTCAGAATTTATCAAAAATATAGAACATTAATAATGAACGATTCTTTTTTCTAATGTTGAAAATTTTATCCCACTCAATAATTCTGAACGTTCACCAGCCACATCTATTCCAAGTTCGAATTGCTCAATAGCACGCGGGTAGTCCATCATATGATTAAAGTAAACACCATTTAAATAATAAAATCGCCAATCCTGTTTTGTATGAAGGGCATACTCATCCATCCAATGTTTAGCCGATTCATAATCTCCTACTTTAAGATAAGAACGTGTTAGACCATAATAGACATCACGATGACTGTGATAAAAATGGCTCGCCATTAAATAAGAAGATATTGCCAATCCAAACTCATCCTTTAATAAAGCAAGCTCCGCCAGCTCCAAATAAGAATCAATTAGCAATGCATCTTTATACAGAACCGAATCAAGTAGCTTATGCGCCGAATTCAAAAAATCCAAATCACCAGATTCAACATATTTAAATCTATTTATCTTGGCCGCTTGCAATAACAATCTAGGATCTTGGTCTCGCGCCAATGCTTGCTGAATAAAACTCAACGCTTCATCCAGCAACTTGGAATCACCAGATAAATTTAACTGATATTGACTTAGACGCATCATGGCTTCAGAAAATAAAAATCTAGAAGTCACGTCACCAGAGGTATAAATTCTTGAATGCCAGTTATACTTAAGAAAATCATTATTAAACTCATTTACTATAGACTGCTTAGATGAAATGATCGCTTTGGCATAATCTTCTATGCGATAAGAATCCTGATGTAAAATTTTAAATCGACCTTCATGAAACAGTTCCAATTTAAAGTTTGAAATTGGTTCGTTCGATGCAAATATTTTCAATGAACTATTATTTTTATATTGACTTGGAATGATGCCTTGATAGTTTATTTCATTTGAGCTGGCATCAAAATCAACAAGCCAACGATCCAGCTCTGCAACAACATAGTTTTCAAAGGGACTTCCAGAAAAATCATACGCTAATGATAAGTTAATCTCATCAATGGCTTTATCAAAAAAAACATTAAAGATAAATTTAAAAAGGAGTGAAGCTAAACCTATTAACAGCACACTTGAAAACACTTTAGAAACAATAGGGAAACGACGTGGTTCTATCTTTATTTTCTTTACTAGAACTTCTCTTTTTAATGGGTCTAATTCAAGGAGCTTTATTAGTGCTTGCATCACCCAATCGGGCTTAACTTTTCGACTCGCTGCGGGGTTTTGCGCCCAAACAAACGGATTAACATTATCCATCCAATTAAGCTTTTGCGCCAACTGCATTAACACAACACCGACAGACCAATAATCACAGGCCGTCGTTGTTGGCTGTTGGCGGATCTGCTCAGGGCTCATATAACTGGTTGTCCCCAAAACATTTTCACGATGGTTCAATGCAGAAACCACACTAATAGCAGCGCCAAAATCTAAAATAATTAAAGTCCCATCCTCAAGGATCATAAGGTTGCTTGGCTTAATATCTCGGTGGATCACTCCGCAACGATGGGCATAACGCAAGCCTTGCAATAATTGATGAAGCCAAGTTTCAACAAGTTCCCCTTCAATTTCATCATCATCTAATAATTGTTGCAGTGTTTTACCTGGATAAAACGCCATAATAATGACATCTTGCCCCTGCTGAGTTTGAGTGATCTCATGTACGCTACCAATATGTGCATGCTCTAATTGGCTTGCAATTCTCGCTTCTTTTAATAAACGTTCGCGCGCAGTGGAGGTTAACTCTTCACCAGGAGCAATTAACTTTAATGCAATATTGCGGTGTAGCTTAGTATCAAACCCTTGATATACATAGCCCATACCGCCTTGGCCTAACAACCTATCTACGCGATAGTGGCTAACAAAATGCCCTAATAGATCAAATGGGTCTTGCTTTTCATCATCAATAAACCAGCCATCATTAAATTGAGCAAAATACTCTGTAGCTTGAGTACTGCTAGCGAGTAACTGCTGGACCTCCTCAATAACACAAGGAGCAGCATCCGCAGATGCAAGCCATTGACTTTGATGGCTACACGGTAATGTTAAAGCAAATTCATACAGCGCTTTCACTTGCTCAGCCATCTCGTCATTCTGAAGAGAGCTTTGAGTTACACTCGTTATCGGCACGCTTGTCATGTTTAATTACGCGTAATATTTTTATGCAGCCAAGATTGCGCAAAAGACCAATCACGCTTAACGGTTGCAACAGAAACACCAACGGCTTTTGCGGTTTCATTCAAGGTTAAGCCGCCAAATATACGGTACAATGCAACATCGTGCTCACGCTGGTAATGACGATGAAAACGCGCTAAGGCATCGTCAATTTCAGCAATTTGTTCAAGCTTAGACTCACTAATAAATTGGCTTAAATCTACCCCATCACTGTCACGCTTCCCCGCTTGTTTTTGACGCAAATAATCAATCAGTACGTGCCGCATTGCTTTACTGGCCGCAGCCAAAAAGTGGCCTTCATCGTTATAGCGATAATTACCAACCGCAAACTTAGCGTAAGCTTCATGAATTAAAGCTCGTGAATCGAGCGTAGCGCAATAAGGTAAACGGCTTTTTACTGCTCGTGCGCGTTGGCGTAATTGTTGGTAGAGCAATACCGCCATTTGCTCGCCATTAAATTGATTGCCGTTTACTGAGCTAGTTCTCATCTCCATGGCTATCTTCCCTCCTTAGTGTCATTAAGATCCACATAATGACAACATTCGCACGCGAGATAAACTGTTATCACGCGCGACTCGAATTTGAATTATCAAACATAAATGATTACCAATGGCCAAACTTTTAATCGCCCATAGAACCAGAAAGTCGCGTATCAACGCATAGACACCAAAGCACAAATTAGGTAGGGTTCGCTGTTTTCCTAAAAAGGGTGCACAAGGCACCTTATGTTGTAAAAAGGACCTAAATCATGATCCACGTTTTTGGCCACCTAAGCCCAGACAGTGACAGCATTTGCAGCGCAGAAATTGCTGCTCATTGGCTAACTCAGCGCGGCATGCCAGCCCAAGCCTATCGCCCAGGAGAAGCCAGCCGCGAAACTCAGTACATCTTCGCTAAAGCCGGCCTGACACTGCCACCGCTGCTCGATAAGCCCCTGCAGGGCGAATCCGTTTATTTGGTGGATTTTTGCGAACAAGAACAAGGCCCAGCTGATCTTGAGAACGCAAAAATTGTTGGCTTAGTGGATCATCACCGCTTAGGTTCCTTGCAAAATCAAGGGCCATTAGAAGCATGGATGATGCCGTTAGGCTCTACCGCTTCTGTGTTATTTGAATTGTGCCAAATTCATCAAGTAAGCCTCACACCGGCATTAGCAACCTTAATGCTTGGTGCCTTACTGTCTGATACCGTTGGCTTAAAATCACCAACCACAACCGCACGCGACATTGAATTGGTTCCACTGATCGCTGAAATCGCCCAAATTAACGTTGAAGAGTTCACCGCTGAGTTATTGGTAGCGAAAACCGACATTGAAGGCATGAGCGTTGAATCATTACTGCATAAAGACAGTAAAGCCTTTGAATTTGGTGGTAAAACCTTAACTGTAGGGCAACTCGAACTGGCTGATTTTAACCAAGTTGCTGAGATTGAAACTGCGCTACAACAAGCGTTAGAAGCGCTGGTACAAAGCAATGGCAAAGACGTTGCCGTTATGATGTTAACCAACATCCGTACCGAGCAAACGCGCTTATTGGTTGCCGGCCCTGCTGCCCAACAGCTGCAAGAAGCCAAGCAAGGCGAATTGGTTTTTGAACATTGCTTAAGCCGCAAAAAGCAGATGCTGCCATGGTTAAATGAAGTGTTTAAAGGCTAACCCCTTTATCTAAGCTGCAGCGCATTAAGCTACTGTCCCTTAGTTTAAGTTGTAAGTTGTAACTTGATGCGCTATTTATTGGAACTGGTTCCCCCACCCTGCACAAGATTCCGATCCTTAATTCACCGACGCCATTTGGAAATGCAACACTTGGGTGTCTCGCTAGAAAACGTGATGCAAAAACCACGCTTAGCTGCCTAACACACCTTTATTTAAACGGCTCTAATTAGCCGATCCCCCTCTGCTCCATCAACCCCTCTGTGTACTCGTGCCCGAACAGAGCCTCCACATTGGAGAAAAGAAGCATTAAAGCACATTGATTTTAAAAGATGGTTTTGCCAAACTCCACACCAAGTGGTATGTAGGCAACAATAAAATTGAGAGGCAGCCGTGAGCCTGTTATTACAACAACAAATGCACTTAGCATTAGCTACCCGACAACAACTGGTGCAGTTATTAAAAGAGCAACCGATTGAACAAGCGGTTCTGTACGGTCTACCACCCAGCTTGCAAACACAGCCATTGCATCGCCTAGAACAGATAACGGTTAGCCCAATAGAACTGCCAGACGCCGCCATGGCCACAACCACAGCGTTATCCGACCTCTATCGTCAGCAAGAAGACACCCAAAGCCAAAAAGTACGCCGTTATCCGGGGTTAATTCGCTTGGCTAGTACAACAAAACCGGTGCCATTAGCGCAAACCGTGGCTCTGCTCAATCAAGCTACTGAGTCATTCAAGCGCGAATTACATCGTTTAAGTAACGCCCATGCGCAGCCGCAAGACATACGTTTTGAACTCATCCACCAACTTGCGCCTCATTTAATCACCATGCACTTTTATCGCACCCCAATGGTCGCCAGCAAACCCATCCGCCGTATTCGATTTAGCTGGGTAGCCAAACGCATTGTCGCCAAAGACACTAAATCCGCCATCTTAGAACGGCTGCACAATGCCCTAACCAACCCTGGCAAAACCATTTTAGATATGAATGCATGGCAAGATATGGTCGCCCAAGAATATCGAGCCATAGAGGTACTCCCCTCACACGTTGAACTGCGAATAGACAGGCCCGGAGGGCTAAGACCAACCGCCTTCATTCAATATGATGATGGCAGCCGTAGCCAAACCCCAGCTAATTTGCCCATCATCTGCCAACAATCTCACCCCATTACCCTTGCGCCATTACCCACTTGGCAGCAACAAGCTTACCCCACAGCAAAGGGCGAGCGCCTGATTGAACGCCTGCACTTGTACCGGATTAACTAGTATGAGCAAGAATAACTGGTGATTTATAAAGCAAACGAGATGCAAATAAGCAACTTTATGACACAGCTAACAGCGCTTCTGGGCGATACTGCTAGCCTGAAGACCATCACCCTAAAGCGATCTATCCAATGACTGATGTAACCTTTGATCCGAAAGCAAACGATGAGCTGATCTGCCTGATCTTGCGTGTTCAACACCTAATCAATGCACGCACCTTGTATCGCCAAAACATTGCCGAACAACTGACAGACATGTTCCAGCCGAATGAGGGCCAAATCATTTGCCCTATTACCGAGCAAGCCTTAGAAGATACCGAATATGCCCAGTGGTTAAGCCAATTCAAAACAGAACAAACCCGTTTATTACTGGGTGAAGTGGTTTATGTGGCCATCGGTACCGTACTGCAATTGTGGGATCTGGAATATCGTTGATTGAAAAACCGCGCCCTAAACGCTGGCCATGACGTACAGCCTATGCATGGAGGCAGTACGTCATGGCGTCCGCATGAATGCGCATTAATTCGCCATCGATGTAAATCCAGCGAAAAGGACATCCTCCACAGAAACCTCGTATTCATCATGCAGCGCTTCTGCTTCATCGGCATGCTGATCTTGG
>JAWXTX010000080.1:0-12394 GCA_044433165.1 Ferrimonas sp.
CTTCCCAAGCTGGTTTATGGCAAGCCAAGACATCGACTTGATGGCGATGCACCCAGAAATGGGCGCCAAAGCCTTGGATACCACTTACTTAACTTTCGTGCAGGTCTACATGCCAGCTGGGATGGTGGGTCTGTTAGTGGCGGCCATGTTCGCGGCAACCATGAGCTCGATGGACTCCGGTTTGAACAAAAACTCTGGGATCTTCGTTAAGAACTTCTACGAGCCAGTACTGCGTAAAAACCAAGCGAAAGAAACCGAGTTGGTATTAGTTTCGAAGATCTCATCAACCGTATTTGGTATCTTGATTATCTTAACTGCGTTGTTTATCCAATCGCTCAAAGGGTTAAGCCTATTTGATACCATGATGTACGTTGGTGCGCTGTTAAGCTTCCCAATGCTTATCCCTGCGTTTATGGGCTTCTTTATTAAGAAAACCCCAGATTGGGCAGGTTGGGCAACCTTAGTCGTTGGTGCCGGTGTGTCTTACGTGGTGGGCTTTGTGATTAAACCAGAGCACATTGAAGCTTGGTTCAACTTAGCGCAGCCGCTGACTCGTCGTGAATGGAGTGACCTTGTAGTAGTATTGGGCTTAGGTGCACACGCCGTATTTACTGGTGGTTTCTTCGCATTAACCTGCTTCTTCTACAAACCATTGTCTGAAGAGCGCCAAGTACAGGTAGATAAGTTCTTCCGTAACTTGGATACACCGCTGATTAATGAAAGCGCCGAGCAACAAGAGCTGGATAACAAGCAACGTATGATGCTGGGCCGTTTAATCTCAGTTGCTGGTTTGGGCATTATGGCTATGATGGCCATTCCGAACCCACTGTGGGGCCGTGCGGTATTCGCGTTGTGTGGTGGTTTGGTGATGATTATTGGTTTGCTGCTGGTGTATTCAGCACAACCGAACATCGTCTCTGAGCCTGAAGCAGACGCAGAAGCCAAAGCATAAGTGCCTTAGCGTGTTGTGATATACAGAAGGGCGGTGTTGCCGCCCTTTATTTTGATTTAAATAAACTGTAAGAGTGATTGTTATGATCAATATCGCCATCAATGGCTACGGCCGCATCGGCCGTAACGTAGTTCGTGCTTTGTATGAAGCGCAAGACAAATACCCAATTCGCATTGTTGCGATTAACGATTTGGGTGATGCTGCGATTAACGCCCACCTAACCAAGTACGACACCGTACACGGCCGTTTTAATGCAGAAGTAACCCACGATGAAGAAGCGATCTCCATCAACGGTGACCGCATTAAAATCTTCTCTGAGCGTGATCCAAGCAACCTGCCTTGGGGCGAGCTGAACGTGGATGTAGTACTGGAGTGTACTGGTATTTTCACCAGCAAAGAGACCGCTTCTAAGCACATTGAAGCGGGCGCGAAAAAAGTGATTATCTCTGCCCCTGCTAAAGGCGTTGATGCCACCATCGTATACGGCGTAAACGAAGAGACCATTACCGCCGACATGACGGTTATCTCAAACGCCTCTTGCACCACCAACTGTTTGGCGCCATTTGCCAAGCCGCTGCACGATGCACTGGGCATTGAATCGGGTTTGATGACCACCGTTCACGCTTACACCAATGATCAGCGTTTGTCGGACGTTTACCACAGCGATTTGCGTCGCGCCCGTGCAGCCGCAATGAACATGATCCCAACTCAAACTGGCGCTGCGGCAGCGGTAGGTTTAGTGATCCCTGAGCTGGCTGGCAAGTTAGACGGCGGTGCTGTGCGTGTACCAACCGTAAACGTGAGCTTGGTTGATTTAAGCTTTGTTGCTGCGCGTGATACCACCGTAGAAGAAGTGAACCAAATCGTTGCTGATGCAGCGGCAACCGCCAAGTTGCAAGGCGTATTGGATGTAAACTTCGAGCCGCTGGTGTCGATTGATTTCAACCACAGCAGCTACTCTTCCACTTTCGATGCAACTCAAACCCGTGTTTGTGGTCGTTTAGTGAAAGTGATGTCTTGGTACGACAACGAGTGGGGTTTCTCTAACCGCATGTTAGATAACGCTGTCGCTCTGATGTCCGCTAAGTAATTTCGCATTCATTTTGCACATAAGCCGGCGCATTGCGCCGGCTTTTTTATAGGCTTTTTATGGGGTTTGGTTGAGCTGAGTAACCCCAATGCGGCGAGCGTCTGCACTGACCAATAAAAATGGCGCTTTTCAGCGCCATTAAAAGGGAGTGGGTAACGGGCGATGCCGCCAAGGTTGCGCTGAATTTGTTTTTAAAACTCAGGGTAGTCTTGATAACCAAGGCCTTCGGAGATCTGTTTGGCAACAGCGCAGATCTGTTTTACATAAGTGGCTTTTTGCGCTTCATCAAAACGCAGCGTGAGCCATGAAACCGATAATCCGGCCACCACATTGCCTAAACGATCAAATACGGGGGCGGCAATGCAGCGAACGTGCTTTTCAAATTCTTCGTGATCTTCGGCGAACCCTTGTTGTTTTACCAAGTCGATATCTTGCGCAAAACTGGTAAAGCTGGTGTGGGTTTTATCGGTAAAAGGTTTGTACTCTACCTTCGCCATAATGCTTTCAACCACGTCTCTATCGCGCCAAGCCATTAAGCATTTGCCTATCCCTGTGCAATACAGTGGGGCTTCCCGACCAATACGGGAATAGATGCCAATGGTTTGTATGGCATCAATTTTATGTACATACACGATGTTATCTTGGTTTAACACCGCTAAGTGCGTGGTTTCGCTTAACGTTTCAGAAAGCTTTTGCATTGGTTTGGCCGCGATTTGGATTAAATCTTGATGCTCCAATGCCTTTGAACCGAGCTCATACAGCTTCATGGTGAGGGTATATTTGTCGTTGTCTTCATCTTGGGCAACGTACCCTAAGCTTTTCATGGTTTGTAAGAACCGATAAACGGTGCTTTTCGACATCATTAAGTTTTGGGCAATCTCGGTGATCCCCCACTCTTTCTCTGCGCCCAAGCATTCTAGTAAGCCAAAAACTTTTTGAACGGAAGAGACAAGATCATTCTTCGGCTCTGTCATGTTACTACCTCGTATTGGGTTTGGTTCCACTGACCTCGTACCTGCGGCGGCCGTTGGGAACAATGCATTAAAGATAGAGTATATCAAAGCAATAGAAAGTTTTCCGATAAAAATAAATCACCGTTTCATTTTTTTTGAAAAATATGTATCTGGCTCGTTTTGAAAGTAAAATCACTTCCAGTTTTAATTTACATTAATTCAATAATTGTGATTTGTGTTCAACTACATGGTTGTGCGCGTGTTGTATCACACCTTTTTTGTTGGAACTAAAATATTGTGCACCATGTCTAAGAAATGGCGTGCCTAAACTAATGAAAAGCTGTTTCACTTTTGCTAGATTAATCATAAGCGCTACGCAGAACTCGATGGTGTAGCGCATCAACAACTCTAAGTTGTACTGCCTATTACGTAAGCACCATAGGATGTAAGTATGCGTAAATTAGCAATTTCCAGTGCCGTTCTTCTGTCATTAGCGACCTTTGGCGCGCACGCCAACAACAACAGCTTAAAATTCACCTACGAAAGCTGGTTTCACCCAGAAAATGCTCGTTCTGAGTATGAAAATACGTGGTCTGGCAAAATGGAATACAGCCACGCGTTTCGTGGTGAAACGTTGAATGGCTTAAAAGCGGGTTTTGAAAACTATTTTGAAAAAACCAATGACAAGCAGTTTTTGAATATTATTTTCAAAACAAACTACGACATGAAGTCCGATTCCATTAAAAACTTGGTACATGGACCTCTGGTGGAATATCAGTTCCGTAAACGTGGCCGTTCGCCAGTCGATGGCGCCCCGCCTGCATCAAACAATGATTATTTGCAAGAAAATGAAAAACTGCGTTTGGGTTATTCGGTATCTTACCGCTTTAATAAAGAGTTCCGCTTACGAGGCCGCTTCCGTTACGAACGTAACTTAGAACACTCAAAAACCTATTATCACACTGATACTGCATATACAAACAATTTTTATTCTAAAGGCAGTGCAGCAGAATACAATTTATACGCATACTACAAGCCGGATTACTTAGGTGGTGTGCAGTTATATGCCAAAGGCACCATTTATAAGTGTCTTACTGCAGAATCGGAATCGAAATACAATGATTGCACCTACTCTACAACCGGTAAGAGCTGGAAACCGGCGCTCGAGTTTGGTTTTGATTTTGAGTGGATTGATGACCACCAAATTCAAATCTTGTACAAAGCGCGTCCGTACGATAACAGCTTAGAGGGTTCAGGCAGTAACCAAGACTCCTTTACTGTTAGCTACCGTATCGCTTACTAAGCGGACATGATGCCTTGTTATTTAAATGCGACCATAAGGTCGCATTTTTGTGCTTATTCCCATCATTTTGCGTTTTTGTAGCCAATGGCCTTTACGCGAGATTATTGGCATAAGTACGTTTATGTCTTACCCGATTTTGTTTTGGCGGAGCCCCGCCTCAATTAAGGAGAGCCAACCATGGCCTATCAACCTTTATTTATGAGTTTCGAAGAAGCCCAAGCACTGCAGCCGCTAATGGGCACGGACACCTTGTTTGGGCGCTCGTTTGCGCAAGACCAAAAACAAGTGGCCGACTATATTGCAACGGTTGGTATTGAAGTTCCTGGCCAAGGTGAAGGGGGCGGTTACGAGCATAACCGCCACAAGCAAAACTACATTACCATGCACGTTGCTGGGCGTTTGTTCTTGATCACCGGTGAAGAGCAATACGCCGAATACATTGAAGCG
This sequence comes from Ferrimonas sp., assembly GCA_044433165.1. Lineage (GTDB taxonomy): Bacteria > Pseudomonadota > Gammaproteobacteria > Enterobacterales > Shewanellaceae > Ferrimonas. Next base: position 4,746 of record JAWXTX010000080.1, read on the forward strand.
ATGTTATTGGCGTACGCAGACAAATACCCAACCCTTGGCAACCACGTATCGCGCGACAGTAACCCTCCTGGCCGTTTATTCCACCAAACGCTCAACGAAAACATGTGGTTAATGTATGCCGCGGATGCGTACAGCTGCATTCAGCACCGTCTGACCGATGCCCAGCGTAAGCAGATCATCGATGATCTGTTCCGCCCAATGATCGATTTGTTTGTGGTTGAGCACGCGCACGACTTCGACATTATTCATAACCACGGCGTTTGGGCGACTTGTGGGGTGGGGATTGCGGCATACGCGATTGGCGACCAAGAAACCGTTGATAAAGCCATTTATGGATTAAATGGCGATGGGGTAACGGGTGGCTTCTTAGCGCAGTTATCAAAGCTGTTCTCGCCAGACGGTTACTACATGGAAGGGCCGTACTACCACCGTTTTGCTGTGCGCCCGATTGTTTTGTTTGCCGAAGTGATTGAGCGTCGTCAGCCAGAACTGAAGATCTTTGAACACAAACAAGGCGTGATCCGCACCACGTTGCATGCCTTAATGAAAACCGCCTACCCAGATGGCACTTGGCCAGCCATTAATGACGCCTCTAAAACCATGGGCGTTATTGACGAAGGCATGATTGTGGGGGCCTCGGTGTGTTATGGCCGCTATGGCCATGATGAGCGTCTGCTGGGCTTAGCACGTCAGCAAGGCCAGGTTTGGACTCACGCTTTTGGTGCTGCCTTATCCGAAGCCGCTGAAGCGCAACCAGACATTACCGAAGCCGATTGGGGCAGCTTAATGCTGACCGACGGTGGTGAAGGCGAGCTGGGCGGTTTATCGATATTGCGTGAGCACGATCGCGATGGTCATACCATGATGGCACTGATGTACTACGGCCAACACGGTTCGGATCACAAACTGCATAAAGCGTTGGATCACGGCCACTTTGACGGTTTGGCACTGACGTTATTCAACCACGGCCATGAAACCTTAGGCGATTACGGTTTTGGCCGTTGGGTAAACATTGAGCCTAAATTTGGTGGCCGTTACATTCCTGAAAACAACACCTATTGTAAGCAAACCGTTGCGCACAATACTGTTGTGGTTGATCAAGGTTGTCAGAACCAATTCGACACCGCGACAGCAGAAGCACACCACGGCGAACAGCACTTCTTCGTGGCTAATGCTCCAGTGCAAGCGATGAGCGCGATTTGTGATGATTACTGGCCAGGCGTACGCCAACAGCGCACCGTGTTGATGATCAACGATGCGCGTTTTGAACAGCCGCTGGTAGTGGATTTGTTCCGTTTGCAAAGTGCGCAAAACCATCAATACGATTTGCCACTGCACTACACCGGCCAATTGGTGCGTACCGACTTTGAGCGCAGCTACCAAGGTGGTTTGGCGGTATTAGGCGACAATCATGGTTACCAGCATTTATACGATGTTGCCCGTGGCCGCACCGATTCTGGCAGTGCCTTGGTTACTTGGCTGCACGACGATTGCTACCACAGTGTTGTAACGGCGTGTGGTGCCGATGATGAAGTGATCTTTGCCCGTACCGGTGCCAATGATCCAGACTTTAACCTGCGCAATGAGCCTGTGTTGTTATTGCGTCAACACGGCAGCACGCACCTGTTTGCGAGCGTATTGGAAACGCACGGCTACTTTAATGAAGCCATTGAAGCCTCTACCAATGCCCGCGGCCAAGTAGAACGCGTTGAAACCGTTGGCCATAATGATCAATGCTCGGTGATCCGCATTCACGCCAAAGAGTGGGTACTAACGGTGATGGTTACCAACGACAAAAACGTGGCTGCAGACAGCGAGCACAGCGTGACCTTCGCAGGTGAAACCTTCCAGTGGCAAGGCCCTTGCTGCGTGCGTTAATCCGGCTTGATGCACACGCCGCCTTCGGGCGGCGTTTTTGGCACTGGCGTTTGCCGGTGCCTTTATATCCATCACCCTCAGTGAATGATTCAAAATATTTGTTTTTAGCGAACTAAAAGCCAAATATTTTGAATATACCCGAGGTTTTGTCTTGGGGTGATTGATATAAAGGCAGTTACATACTGATGACATTTAGATAAAGATTAAGGAAACATGTGAAACACGTTGCAGCAACTCAAGACAAACAATGGAAAAACACCTTGAGTGTGGCTTGGCCATTGGCGCTGAATGCGCTGTTAATGCAAGCCATGCTGATGATCGACACCTTGCTGGTGGCACCACTTGGTGAAGCCCCGCTGGCAGGGATGGGGATTGCCGGTACCATTGTGGCGTTTATCATGGGGCTGCAAATGGCCTTAGCCAATGGCAGCCAAATGTTGCTTAGCCGTGCGGTTGGGGCAAAGCGCATGGATTATCTGGTAAAACATTGGCATGCCGGTACCTTAATCAACCTAATGTTAGCCATTCCTTGCTGTCTGGGTTTATGGCTGTTTGGGCATAACATTGTGGCATTGATCACCCCATTAGCCGCGGTACAAGAGCAGGCGATGGCGTACATGAACATCGCTTTGTTGGTGCTGCCCATTAATGCCATTACTGGGGTATTAACCTCGCTGTATAACTCCCACGGCTTAAGTCGCATTCCTTTGCAAGGCTATGTGTATGAACTGCCTCTTAATGCAGGGCTATCTTGGATTTTGATTTTTGGCATTGGCCCAGCCCCTGAAATGGGTTTAGCTGGTGGTGCCATTGGCACCGTAGTTGCCATTGTGTTTCGGATCTTTTTCTTAGTTAAACGGCTGGACATGATGCCGTTGCTGGAAGATCGGTTCTGTTTAAATTGGCCGAGCTTAAAAGGTTATATTAAGCCGCATTTTTGGGAAATTTTTCCCGTTGCAGCCAACGTTGGCATGCTGCAAACCAGCATCATGGTTTATCAACTTTTATACGCCCAACTGCCGTTGAGCCAATATGCAGCGATCACAGTATTGATGCCGTGGATCCGGATGGGCTCTCAGGCCATGACATCATGGGCACAAGCAAACGCCATTGTGGTCAGCCAAACCATCGGTGCAGAGCAAATGGATCGCTTGCCGGGGCTGATTAAAGAGGGGATCTGGGGCTCGGTACTCTTTTCTATCGCCACTTCATTTATTTTCCTTGGGATCAGCTTCTCTTTTGCGTGGACATACCCAGAGCTGCAGCAAGAAACCTTAGACGCATTATGGCAGTTAACGCCGTTGCTGGTGTTTTTGCCGTTGTTTCGGGGTTACAACACTTATCATGGTCATGTCCTCCGTGCGTTGGGAGACACCACCCAAGTCTTTAAAATTAACTTTTCTGGCCAATGGTTGTTTGGCATACCATTAACTGCCTTTGTGGTATTTGGCTGGGAAGCCTCGTTGTTTTGGGCATTTGCAATCCAACCTTTAGAGGAGGTGGTCAAAGCTGGCCCCTTTACTTGGCAGCGGATGCAGGCGCAAAAGCGCTTACTGGCACATGGTTTTGCCACAAAATTAGGGCCGAACGCCGCCTAATGATGCTGAAGTCATCGCCCAAGTTGCGATGCCCTTTTTAAATGCCCGCCGGTGTATTCCGCGGGCATTGTTTTATGAGGGCGTAGATAACACCAGCGATTTGAATAGCAGTGGCCTAATTGCAAACCAATTGGTGCAGCAAGTGCAAGGAAGCGATACAAAACCTGATTTATAAGGGATGTAAGCACGGCCGGTAAGTGCATCTTTTGGACCGTTAAATTAGCCGCGATTTCGGCCTGTTAGCCGCCCTTTTAGCGGTATGTTCTTAGGTAGAGAGCGAATGGGTTGAAACGGGCGTTTCACATAAATTCACCGCCGTTTGTGCTTACAATCGTTATCGTTACGGTAGTTTGATAGTTTTAAAACTAACTTGTTTTTTCTATTGTTGGGATTGAAAACTTCGACTTTATTAATCGCTCAGGTGGATGCATTATGTGTTGCAGAAACAAAACATCATCCTTTACACGGACTTTATAGAGAGAAGATCATGATCAACACTCAAATTAAGCCATTTAATGCTACTGCATTCAAAAACGGCGAGTTTATCGACATTTCCGAGCAAGACGTATTAGGCAAGTGGTCAGTGTTTTTCTTCTACCCTGCTGATTTCACTTTCGTATGTCCTACCGAACTGGGCGATCTGGCTGATCACTACGAAGAACTGCAATCTCGCGGTGTTGAAGTATTCTCTGTATCTACCGATACCCACTTCACTCACAAAGCGTGGCACAGCAGCTCTGACACCATCGGTAAAATCAAATATTTCATGGTTGGCGACCAAAGCGGCAACATCACCAATAACTTTGGTGTGATGCGTGAAGGTCAAGGTCTGGCTGATCGTGCTACTTTCCTAATTGACCCACAAGGTACCATTCAAGCAATGGAAATCACTGCAGAAGGCATCGGTCGTAATGCAGAAGACCTGCTGCGTAAAGTGAAAGCGGCTCAATACGTAGCAGCACACCCAGGTGAAGTTTGCCCAGCTAAATGGCAAGAAGGTGAAGCCACTTTGGCACCGTCTTTAGATTTGGTTGGTAAAATCTAATCTTAATCATATTTAAATTATAATATATTTAGTTAAATATTTACTGCGCCTAGGTTAATTTAGATTTCTTGGGTGCAGTTGTTATTTAAATTACTTCACAGTAATAAATTAATTCTCAATGAACTAATTTAAATAACAACTACAATCGATTGAAATAAATTATTTAATTTTATTCAGTGCTTGCCGCTGAGGAGCTTAGGTGTCTATATGTTAGAATCAGCAATGAAACAGCAGTTATCCAGTTACTTAGATAACTTAAAGCATAACGTTCAATTACAACTGAACTTAGACAGCAGTGAAACAGCAACCAAGCTGCAAGCATTGGCCGACGACATTGCCTCATTAACCGATAAAATTTCGGTAACCGTTGCTCATGATAGCAGCAAACGTCAACCGTTAATGACCGTAATTAACCCAGCAAAGAATACCGGAATTAGCTTTGCAGGTTTGCCAATGGGGCATGAGTTTACCTCGTTAGTACTGGCATTGCTGCACAGTGGTGGCCACCCAATTAAATTGGATGCTGAGGTTATTGAACAAATTGCCGCATTAACCACCCCATTGTCTGTTGAAATTTATATTTCATTATCTTGTCAAAATTGCCCTGAAGTTGTGCAAGCCTTTAATATGATGGCGGCAATCAATCCATTAATTACTACGACAATGGTGGATGGCGCCATTTTCCAAGAGGAAGTAAAAGCCAAAGAAATTATGGCGGTGCCAAGCGTCTTCGTTAATGGCGAATTATTTGGTCAGGGCCGGATGTCTTTAACTGAAATTTTAAATAAATTAGACAGCGGTGCAGCAGAAAAAAAAGCAGCTAAATTAAATGAGCAAGCACCATTTGATGTATTAATTATTGGTGGTGGCCCAGCGGGATCTTCCGCTGCGATTTATGCGGCTCGTAAAGGCATTCGTACCGGTATTGTGGCGGAACGTTTTGGTGGCCAAGTGATGGACACCATGGCAATTGAAAACTTTATTTCGGTAAAAGAAACCACAGGGCCACATTTGGTTGCAAGCTTAGAAGAGCACGTTAAGCAATATGGTGTAGAGATCGTTACCGAGCAACGTGCGGCGACAATCATTGATGCGGCTAAGACCGAAGATGGGTACATCCACGTGCAGTTAGAAAGCGGTGCTGTACTAAAAAGCCGCACTGTGATCACCTCGACCGGAGCGCGCTGGCGTGAAATGAATGTGCCGGGTGAAAAAGAGTATCGCAACAAAGGCGTTGCATATTGCCCACATTGTGATGGCCCATTATTTAAAGGTAAGCGCACGGCGGTTATTGGTGGTGGTAACTCTGGCATTGAAGCGGCAATCGACTTAGCAGGCATTGTTGAACACGTAACCGTTTTAGAATTTGCTGATACACTGCGTGCGGACCAAGTACTGATTGATAAAGCCAATGCAACCGCCAATATTGAGATCATCAAAATGGCTCAAACCACGCAAGTTCTGGGTGATGGCAACCGAGTGACCGGCTTGGAATATAAAGATCGCCACACTGATGAGCTGAAGCAAATTGAGTTGTCTGGGATCTTTGTTCAAATTGGTTTGGTGCCAAACAGTGAGTGGCTGCAAAGCTCTGAGGTGAAACTGTCGCCGCGCGGTGAGATTGAAGTAGATGCCCATGGCGCAACCAGCATGGCTGGAGTGTTTGCTGCAGGTGATGTAACCACCGTGCCTTACAAGCAAATTATTATTGCGATGGGTGAGGGCGCTAAATCCAGCTTGGGTGCGTTTGACTTCTTAATTCGTCATCCAGCGCCTAACGCGAATAAAGAGCAAGCGGCGTAATTTTATCGTCGTTTCTGAGTTCAAAAATGCCGCCCCAGTGGGCGGCATTTTTATTTTAAGTCTGGGCGTTGCCGTTTGGCAGCGAGTTGCCCATTATTGACTATATTTCTAACTACCACTATGGCTACAACCTTGGAGCAATAGTCGCCAGCGGCAACCGCGCCAAGTAAAAAAAGAGTTACGAAGTAAGTATGCGTTCGCTGATTAGGCGGTTGAAGCGAATCACATCAAAGCTGCCACGGATCTCAAAGCTGACTTTACCTAATTCGCTTAGGTATAACTGGATCTCTGCATCTAAGTCTAAGGTGCCAGAGCTTTCAACGGAAAAAGCCTGAATGCGGTTGTAAGGCAATGAGGTGTAATCCACTTTCGAGCCGGTAATGCCTTGAACATTTGCCGCAATCACTCGGTAGTTAGTAAACACCAACTGATCTCGAATGGTTTTAAAGGCAGCAAAAATGGTTTCGCCATCAATTAAAAATTGATGAAAGGCTGGGCGGACATCGGCCGCGTCAATTGGCTTGAGCTTAAACACGGAGGAGTTTTTAAAATCGATCATCGTTTTAAGGTCTCGTTGATTAATGGCTAACAGAGGTTGATGCATTGTGCCGAGCGGCCAAGTAAAAGCCAATGATTAATACAGGATACCGAATAAAAGCGATCCGTAGTGATTAGGGCTAATTAGCAAGCTTATCAACGGCCACTTTATAATCGGGATCTTCCAATACATTTACCTCAACCAAATCGCCGGCTTTAATAAGTAACTGCTTACACTCTGGGCTTAGGTGGCGTAAATGCAGCGCTTTTCCTTGGCGTAAATAGCGTTCAGCTAAGGTATCGATGGCTTCTAAAGCGGAATGATCGGCCACTCTGGAATAAGCAAAATCGACGATCACCTGTTGTGGATCACGGTCACAATCAAAACATTCCAAAAAAGAACGGGTGGAGGCAAAAAAGAGCGGCCCATGTAACAGGTAAATTTTGCTGCCATCAGCATGATGCTGTGTTTGCACCTGTAAATGAGTGGCATGCTCCCAAGCAAAACGTAAGGCAGACACAATCACCCCAACCAAAACCGCTAAGGCCAGATCCGTGGCCACCGTTACGGCAGAAACCAGTACAATCACAAAAGCATCGGAGCTGGGCACTTTGCGCATAATGCGAAAACTGGACCATTCAAAAGTGCCTAGCACCACCATAAACATTACGCCAACCAGCGCAGCGATGGGGATAAGTTCAATGAAATGGGCCCCAAATAAAATCAATGCCAATAAAAATAGCGCCGCTGAAGCCCCCGATAAGCGTGAGCGTCCGCCGGAATTAAT
>JAWXTX010000081.1:0-12172 GCA_044433165.1 Ferrimonas sp.
CAGGGCGTGGGCTGGAGATCCATTTAGCGGATCACCCCCCCACTGAAGCCGCGGACCCCAGCTTTTTTGGGCTCGAGCAAGATCGCACCGTATTAGGCCAGTCCAGCTACCGAAATGATCACAACTTACCGTGGGGATTTTTGATCCCGCAAGAGTGGCCGCATCCAAAAGAGTATATGGATCTGCTCGCGGTTTACCCTAAGTTCGCGGAATTTTGTGAAAGCGACGGTCAGCAACAACTGCTGTGGTATACCCAAGAACATGCCATTGACCAACATTTATTTAGCGAGGAGTAAGCAGGATGAGCAAACAACGGATAGCAACGTGGGTTAAGATGCCGTTTGCTGTTATTAGCATCATAACGCTGTTATCGGCTTGCGGAGGGGGGGAGCAAGCCGATAACACTACGCAATTAAGCGCTGATGCGAACGAGCCGATTACCACCGAACCGGCTGAGCGCCGCACCTCAGAGTTGCAACTGAGCCCAGATTTAACCATCAACCAAGATTACAATCTGCCACTGTCCGTTCAGGGGGCGGTAAGTGGCACTTTATGGGTACTGGCGGTAATGGCCGACGGACAAGTGGATCGCCATCAACCATTAGCCACGATAGGCTTAGTATCAGGCTCTGAGCCCTTTGTTACGGAGGTGCGCCTTGCTGGCCACATCACTATGGTTCAGCTGGAGCTTTGGCAAGCCAATTTAACCGAAGCGCCGAAAATTCAACAATTCTCCAGCCTCCAAGGGGCGATTGAATGGACACCGATGGGGTTATAACCTAAGTGATTGGGCGAGCCATGGGAGCAGAATTACGTGGTATTTGCTGTAATTATACGGCGATAAATTGCATCATTTTGGTGTTTTTATTGGCTAAATGATGACTTTTCAGCCAAAGAGTCCTAATGGTGGATTGGTATCGGGGCGCGGAAATGGTAATTTCTTTCTACTTTTTCTACGCCCTTAAAAATTTAGGATTGTTCACCATGCCAAAGGCCAGTGAAATTAAAAAAAATGCTGCTATTGAACTGAATGGCAAAGTCTTATTCGTTAAAGATATCGCTAAATTAACCCCAAGTGGCCGTGCGGGTGCGAGCTTATACCGGATGCGTTGTTATGATGTTGCCACTGGCAGCAAAGTGGACGAGAGCTTTAAAGCCGATGAGATGATCACTCTTGCCGACGTACGTCGTATGGATGTGATGTTCTCCTACGTTGATGGTGATGAGTATGTCTTCATGAACAGCGAAGATTACACGCCCTATAACTTTAATAAAGAAGCCATCGCTGAAGAGCTGCTGTACATCACTGAAGCGACGCAAGGGCTGAAAGTTATCACTGTGAATGACGAGCCGGTGGCGATTGAACTGCCAACTTCCGTGGAGCTGGAGATCGTAGAAACCGATCCATCCATTAAAGGTGCCTCAGCCACGTCGCGTACTAAGCCAGCGAAATTAACCACCGGTCTGGTTATTCAGGTACCTGAATACATTGCCGCGGGCGAAGTGGTTAAGGTGAATACTGAAGAAGGTAAATTCCAAGGCCGTGCTGATAAATAAGCATTGTGGCTCAGTATTACCAATGAAAAACCCCAAGCATTGCTTGGGGTTTTTTAATAACGATTGGGGGTAACCTTTGCGTTATTTATCGCTCTTGGTTGAGTCTTGTTGCGGCTTTTCTAGCGCTTCTTTAGGTAGCTGACGCATCAGCCACACAACCGTTGCTAGAGTGAAGATTAAGGTCGCCCCAGTAAGGCCAAAGACTTTAAAGTTAACCCAAACGTCTTCAGGCAATGTGAATGCAACGTAGACATTGCTGATGGCAAGCGCGATGAAAAAGGCCATCCAAGCGTAACTGGTTTTAATCCAAATCGGGTCCGGCAGGGTAAGTTCTTTGCCCAAGAGCATTTTCATAATGGGTTTGCCCATTAAGTTACCGCCAAGCAAGATCCCAGCAAATAAAGCATTAACGATAGTTACTTTCCATTTAATGAAGCTATCGTCTTGAAACATTACAGTGGCACCACCGAATAGGGCGAGCAGTGCAAAGGTGGCCAGATGCATTTTCTCCACTTTGCGATAAAGCGCGTACATCACCAGTAGTTGTACTGCTGAAGCCAGTACAATGGCCCCTGTGGCAGGGATGATGCCGTAAAATTTGTAAACGCCGAAAAATACCAGCAAGGGCAGAAAGTCGAGCAACTGTTTCATGTGTGAATAGAACCTTCAGTGGGAATAACGCTAACGCGTCAATATAAGCCAAAGAGTAAACATTTTGTGGCATTGGAACAACACACATACCCTAAGAGTGAGAATTAAGATGGCATGCGCTTCTTTTCGTTTCTGAAAAGCACATCACCGCCACAGCGGTGATGTGCCGTATGAGCGAGACTACTCTGGCACCGTGGCCGCTTTCATTTGGCCAACAAATTTGCGTAAGGCCTGTAGGCGAGCAGTAGGATCGTGCAGATGTTGTTCAATCTTTTGTACCACGGCAGAGCCGGAGATCACGCCTGCGGCGCCTGCGGCTAAAGCAGCACGTACTTGCATTGGGGTTGCGATGCCAAAGCCTAAAATCGGTGGTGGTGCGTTAAAGCGTTTTAAGTCTTTTAATAGCCGCTCTACTGGCATGCCAGCGGCGGTTTCAGTACCGGTAACACCGGCGCGTGAAAGCAGGTAAGTATAGCCAGCACCCGCGTGAGCAACTTGCTGCAAAGTGTCGCTGTCTGCGTTCGGCGGGGCAATAAAAATGGGCGCAATGCCGGCACTTTTAGCGGCGGCGGCAAATTCCGCCGACTCGTGTACAGGGACATCGGCCACCAATACCGAGTCGACACCCGCATCGGCACAGCGTTGATAGAAAACGGCGATCCCTGGTGAGAAAACCAAGTTGGCATACACTAATAAACCGATGGGCAGAGCAGGGTAACGACGCCGCACTTCGGCTATTAGTTCAAAGCAGGCGTTGGGCGTCGCACCGGCGTTCAAAGCGCGAATGTTGGCGTTTTGAATGGTGGGGCCATCTGCGGCTGGATCGGAAAAGGGAAGCCCAAGCTCTAAACCATCGGCTCCGGCTTCGACCATCTCAATAATCAGCTCAAGGCTTGCGGCTAAGGTTGGGTCGCCAAGTGTCACAAAGGGAATGAAGGCGCCTTCATCGCAGAGGCGAAGTTCCTCAAACAAACGCTGATAACGGCTCATAACTGCCCCTCCTTTTCTAAGATCTCGGACACGGTAAAAATGTCTTTGTCGCCTCGGCCAGACAGGTTGACCAGCAAGATCATCGGCAGGGTTGCTTGTTCTGCCATGTGGTAAGCATGTGCTAATGCGTGTGCCGACTCCAGTGCTGGAATAATGCCTTCGCTGCGGGCTAAACGTTGAAATGCCCTTAAGGCTTGGGCATCCGTGACCGATGGATATTGGGCGCGACCAATGGCGGCCAAGTGTGCATGTTGCGGCCCGACAGAAGGAAAGTCTAAACCGGCGGAAATGGAATAAGACTCCTCAATTTGGCCGTGACTGTTCTGCATTAATGGCGCTTTCATGCCAAAAAAGATCCCAACCTTGCCGTGAGTTAATGGCGCACCATGATGAGGGGTATCGATCCCCAATCCGGCCGGTTCAACGCCGATCAATTGTACCTCTGGTTCATCGATAAAATCGGCAAATAACCCTATGGCATTAGAACCGCCGCCCACACAGGCAATGGCGGCATCGGGCAAGCGTCCTTCGGCAGCGAGCAATTGTTGCTTGGCCTCTTCACCAATGATTTTTTGAAATTCACGCACAATGGTTGGAAACGGGTGTGGCCCAGCAGCGGTGCCCAAAAGGTAATGGGCCTGTTCATAATTGGCGCTCCAATCGCGTAGGGCTTCATTGCAGGCGTCTTTTAACGTGGCAGAGCCGGCATGTACGGGGATGACCGTAGCGCCCATTAATTTCATACGAAAGACATTGGGGCTTTGGCGTTCAACGTCTTTGGCGCCCATATAAATACGGCATTTTAAGCCTAATAAGGCGCACGCTAAAGCGGTAGCGACGCCATGTTGCCCAGCACCGGTTTCGGCAATAATTTCGGTTTTGCCCATGCGTTGCGCTAGCAGTGCTTGGCCAAGTACTTGATTGGTTTTGTGGGCGCCGCCATGGAGTAAGTCTTCTCGCTTGAGATAGATTTTAACGTGTGGGTTCGGGCTAAAATTGCGCGTTAAAGTTAATGCCGTAGGGCGGCCGGCGTAATTTTTTAATAGATCCAGCAATTGCTGTTGAAAGCTGGGATCTTGTTGAGCTTCGATAAATGCTTGCTCTAATTGCGCGAGTGCAGGCACTAAGACTTGAGCAACGTACTGGCCACCGAACTCGCCAAAATAGGGATCTAATTTATTCATCTGTGGTTTTCTCATTCGCGCGCTTACCGTAGTGACGTAGGGTGGTAAAACACTGTGTTATTGCATCATGATTTTTTTTACCCGGCGCCTGTTCTACCGCCGAGTTGAGATCCAATCCAAAGCAACCAACAGCCTGAGCAGTTTGAATATTGTTGGGGCCAATGCCACCGGCGAGCATGCTTTGCTGGCGCGTCAAACCCAGTTTTGTCCAATCAAATGGCTGGCCGGTACCCCCAAATTGGGCACCACGGCTACTGTCATACAACAACCTATCTGCTTGCTGGAGAGCCACCTCATCGACGGTGACGGCTTTCCAGATCTGACCAGAGTAATGTTGTCGCAATTGGGCAATATCAGCGTCTGTTTCTTGGCCATGAAGTTGGACAACCGACAACATTAATTGATTGGCAATGGTGGCGACCTCATCCATGGGCTGATTAACAAATACCCCCACAAAGGCCAGTGATAACCGTTGTTGTTGGGCGTATTGGATCAGTGCTTGAGCCTGGTCAACCGTGATACAACGAGGGGATTTTGGCGCGAAAATTAAGCCGCCATAAACCGCCCCTGCTTGGTCTATGGCCAGTAGATCTTGCTTACGTGTTAAGCCACATACTTTATTGTTGCCAAACAGCAATCGCCGGCAAGCTTGGGTTATGTCAGCTTGTTCCGTTAGGCTCGAACCCACCAAAAATCCATTAACTAAGGGGGCGAGATGGCGCACTTGGTGGTGGTGGTAAATCCCCGATTCACTGATCACTAAGGTGTCTTTGGGGATCAACGGAGCCAGTTGCTCTGTGGTGGTTAAATTCACCGATAGATCTCGTAAATCTCTGTTATTAATGCCAATAATTTTGGCACCTAACGCGATGGCTCGGTGCAATTCTTGTGTGTTGCTCACCTCGGTGAGAATGTCCAGCCCCAAAGATTGGGCTTCCTCTGCAAGCGTTTGATAGAGCGCATCGGGTAATATCGACAGCATTAACAGCGCTGCATCGGCACCAAGTTGACGTGCTAATCGCAGTTGCCGCACATCAATAATAAAATCTTTACACAGTACAGGAAGCTCAATCGCCGCAGCGACGGCTTTTAGGTACTCAAAGTCCCCTTGAAAAAATTGTTCATCGGTGAGCACTGAGATGGCTGCTGCATAGGGCTGGTAACATTGAGCGATTGCAACAGGGTCAAAATCTGGGCGGATCAAACCTTTAGATGGACTGGCTTTTTTGCATTCCAGAATAAATCCCGCCTGTGGTTGAGACAACGCCTGATACAGGCTGCGCTGCGATGGTTGCGCGCGCTGCTCTAACAAGGTGCCATAGCGCTTGGTTAATGTCGCAATGTGGTCTGGTTTGGTTGCCACAATGCGGTCAAGCACTGTATCAGTGGTTAATAGTGTCATTGGCTGGCCTCAACAAATTGTTTCAGCAAGCGAGCGGCACTGCCGTTGTCTAAGGTCGCCAGCGCCAAGGCTGTCCCTTGAGCCAGAGTCGCGGCTTTACTCGCAAGATAAAGCCCCGCGCCGGCGTTGACGGCCACTGCCGCCCGTTGAGCAGGGCTGCCTTTGCCTTGCAGTAATGCTCGGCTAATGGCTAAATTTTCCATGGCATCACCGCCTACCAGTGCCGCTAAAGGATAACGTTTGACCCCCAGCTGCTCGGGAGAGACCCAATACTCCGTTAATTGACTGTCACGCAGTTCGACCACTTGGCTATCGCCATGTACAGCCAGTTCGTCTAAACCGCTGCCGTGCACAATTAAGGCACGTTGAACCCCTAAACTACGAACCACTTCCGCAATGGGAAATAACCATTGTGGATCATAGACACCAAGCACCATTTGGGTGGGGCGTGCGGGGTTAAGCAGTGGCCCTAATAAATTGAAAATTGTGCGAGTTTTAAGTTGCTGGCGGACATTTGCAGCGTGCTTCATACCGCTGTGGTAATGCGGTGCAAATAAAAAGGTAATGCCCAGTTGCTGCAAGCAGCGGCTCGCGTGTTCGGGGCTGAGCGTGAGGTTAACGCCCGCTTGCGCCAGCAAATCGGATGCACCAGAACGCGATGACACCGCTCGGCTGCCATGTTTGGCTACCTGCGCACCGGCTGCTGCTGCAACAAAGCAGGCGGTGGTTGAAATGTTAATCGTATTGGCGCCATCGCCGCCGGTACCAACAATGTCAAGGATCTCACCCTCCGGCCGAGGAAAGGGGCGTGCGGCTTGGCGCAAAGCGTGGGCAGCACCGCTGATCTCCGCAATGCTTTCGCCGCGCATCTTCATGGCCGTAACCGCTGCAGCCAATTGAGCGTCAGTGACTTGACCTTGCGCCATCAAAGAAAATAAAGATCGGCTTTGAGGCTGAGAGAGCGCTTGTCCTTGAAACAGCGCGGTAAGCAGTTCAGTGATTAGCATGGCACTGTTGGCTCCGTTAAATAGTGCAAGGTTTGGCGCAATAGTTGAGCGCCGTGCTCCGTTAAAATGGACTCTGGATGAAATTGATAGCCAATGGCGCGATCCGCTCGATGCTCAATGGCCATGGGTAAACCATCAACCTCGGCCAATACTTGTAAGGTTGCTGGAAGCTGTAAACCGACTAGGGAGTGGTATCGAGCGACCGATAAGGGATTGGGCAACCCTGCAAATAATGGCCCACCTTGGTGACGCATGGCGCTGGCGCGGCCGTGCAGCAAGGTGGGCGCCTGACCGACCAAGCCACCATAGTGTTCAATGAGAGCTTGATGGCCAAGGCAGATCCCTAAAATTGGCAACTTACCGGCACATAACCCTAATAACGTCATCAAGCTGCCCGCATCCTGTGGCGCTCCTGGGCCGGGCGACAGTACGAGTATGCCCGGCTTGGGTTGGTCTAACAGATTGGCTGCCAATTGGTTGGCGTCGATGTCATTGCGATACACCCTAACCGGATGCCCTAAGCATCGAAATTGGTCGACTAAATTCCAAGTAAAAGAGTCAAAATTATCTAATAAGGTAATGGGGATCATGATGGTTCTCCATCGCCGCTAATGGCTCGCAGTACGGCTTGTGCTTTGTGACGGGTTTCATCGGCTTCGCATTGTGGATCGGAGTCGGCCACAACACCGGCACCGGCTTGCACATAGGCGGTACCATGGCGCACAAAGGCGGAGCGAATCACAATGCAGGTGTCCATATCGCCACGTCCATTCAGGTAGCCTACAGCACCACCATAGCTGCCTCGGCGCTCTCCTTCCGCTTGGCGTAGCAGTTGGGCGGCTCGGACTTTCGGTGCACCGGTTAGCGTGCCCATATTCATGCACGCTTGGTATGCATGTAGGGCATCTAAGTCGGTGCGTAACTGGCCAGTGACACGGGAAACCAAATGCATGACGTGGCTGTAGCGATCCACTTTTAATAATTCGGCGATTTTACGGGTTCCGGGCTGGCTGATGCGGGCAATGTCATTGCGTGCCAGATCCACTAACATTAAATGCTCTGCGAGCTCTTTTTGGTCTTGGCGTAGCCCCAGCTCAATGCGGCTGTCTAAATCGTGATCAATTTCTCCGCCCACAAATTTGCCCCTTTTACGAGTGCCGGCAATGGGGTAGATCTCCACTTGATTGCTTTGTTTGTCGTATTTCAACGCGCTTTCGGGTGATGCGCCAAAAAGAGTAAATTCGGGGCTGGTCATATAGAACATATAAGGGCTTGGATTGAGCGACTTTAAACGCTGATAAGCCGCCAGTGGTTCGGGACAGGGGAGTGAGAAGCAACGCGCGGGTACTACTTGAAAAATATCGCCGACTTGGATGTGCTGTTTTAATTGCGCTACCTTGGCGCAGTAAACGTCGTCACTTTGGTTTACGTGCACAGGAGAGCGCTGAGTTGTGGTGGTGGGTAACGGCATTAACGGTTGCTTTAGCTGGGCAGCGATGGCTGCCATTCGGCGCCCTTTTTCTGCAGTAAGTTGATTAATTGAGGGGGCATCACCCCCAAAAATGGTGCCGATCACCTCTGCTCGTTGCTGTTGATGATCCAATACAACGGTGGTTTCTGCTAAATAGAATAAGTAGTCTGGGCAGCTGTTCGCACCTTCCATAACCACAGGCAAAGGCTCAACGGAAGCTACTAGATCAAAAGCAAAGCAGCCTGCCAACAGTAAAGACTCTGGGCGAGAATCACTGTGTAATTGTTGTACTAATAAGCGCAAGACCGATAACGGCGAGGGCGCAATTAAGCGACTGTCTTCATCAAGCCCAGCGGCGGGTGGTGGCAGCAAAACTGTGACAAGATCACCGTTGCGTTGTGGTTCAAATTCGCTTAATTGCTCAATAATAAACGGCAGCAAATTCGCCCCATTTTCCGTGAGTGCTTGCAGTTGCACTTGGCGAAAATCACAGCGAATTGATAATGCGGCATCCACCACTAAAACGCTTTTTAAGCCGGCTTTCGATTCAATCTCGGCTGACTCTAATAAGACGCTGTGTTTACTGTCGTGACAAAGGTTGTGGTAAACCAGCGCTGGTTGATCATGGTATGAGATGGTGCTGATCAAATGGTGGACATGGCCATTAAGTAAAGTGCGATGCATCAGTTGGCTTCCTTGCTACAGACTGGTTGAGTAATCACCTTGTATTTATCAATACGGTGACCGATGTGGCTTATTAGGGCGCTAATCATTGTTGCTTTCAAGCACACAGCGCACAGCTTCAAACAGTCAAAAAAACTAAATCTCATTCATTTATTATCTTATTTGCTAACAGTAGCTTAACCTCTGGTGATTTAAACTGAACGATCGTAGGTGTTTTTTCGCACCTGCCTCAGTAATCGTGTACTGCTTTGATAATACATGATTATGGGGCGATTTTGAATGTTGTCAATCTCTGCATCGCAAATAGTGTGCTATCGCATACAATGGCGTTTATTAATTCGCGAAGCAGACTCTGTATTTGGTTAAATGCATTGATAATTCCGCTTGTGAAATCGCCTCCACCGCCTTTTTAATTACATTGGTTTAGAATGAAAATTGACCTCCATTGCCATAGCTGCGCTTCTGATGGCAGCCTAACTCCCACGGAATTGGTGCAGCGTGCCTTATTGCAGCAAGTACGTTATTTGGCGCTGACGGATCACGACACAACGGCGGGTTTAGCAGAGGCGCACCACGCTGCCCAAGGCACAGGGTTAACCATTGTGGATGGGGTTGAGATCTCAACGAATTGGCGCAATTGGGAGATCCATATTGTGGGGCTTGGTATGGATGTGTCTGATAGCGCGCTTCAAAAACTGTTAACTCAACAGTCTCATTGGCGTCAGCAGCGGGCGGAATTTATAGACCAAAAACTGCAAAAGCGTGGCTTGTATGGGGTGTTGGATCAAGCCAGTCGCTATGCCAATGGCGGTAACATTGGTCGCAGTCATTTCGCGCGGGCGCTACTTGCACAAGGCATAGTGGCTACGCCACAACAAGCGTTTGATCAATACTTAGGCAAGGGGCAGTGCGCTTATGTGCGTAATCAGTGGTGCTCTTTAGCCGAAGCGGTTGCGCGTATTAATGAAGCCGATGGGATCTCCGTGCTAGCGCATCCCAGTAAATATCAGCTGTCTAATAAATGGTTGCGAATGTTAGCGGCTGATTTTGCCGAAGCCGGCGGCCAAGCGATGGAAACCATTCATTGCCAAATGAATCGACAGCTACAACAATTTTTGCAACAACTGGCACAAGAGCATCAATTATTGTTGTCAGCAGGGAGCGACTTCCATAGCCCCGGGCGTTTTATTGAACTGGGGCGTGGCCTTCACCGCCCAACACAGCGCGGTGTATGGCACCACTTTAATTGGCTACCGGAGGAACCATGAGCCAATTTTTTCAGATCCATCCAGAAACGCCGCAGCAACGTTTAATCACTCAAGCTGTTGTCATTCTCAATCAAGGTGGGGTGCTGGTTTATCCTACCGATTCTGGCTATGCCTTAGGCTGTCGTATCGGCGATAAAAAGGCCCTTGATAGGATCTGTCGTATTCGCCAAATTAATGATGATCACCATTTTAGCTTGATGTGTCGTGATCATTCTGAATTAGCGAACTACGCTCGGGTGGATAATGCCGCGTTTCGACTGCTGCGAAACAATACTCCCAGTGCTTACACCTTCATCTTTAAAGGCAGTAAGGAAGTGCCACGGCGTTTGTTAAACCCCAAGCGCAAGACAATTGGCATTCGCCTTCCAGACAACCGCATTGTGCAGGCATTACTGGCGGCATTAGGAGAGCCATTAATGTCCACCAGTTTGATCTTACCCGGTGAACAAGACAGTGAAACCGACCCGTATGAGATCCGCTTGCGACTTGAACATGTGGTTGATTTAATTATTGATGCGGGGTATTTGCCCTCGCAGCCAACTACGGTAGTTGATCTGTCTGAAAATCAACCTCGAATTGTGCGCCAAGGCAGCGGCGACAGTAGCCCCTTTGAATAAGCGCTGACATTGGCTCAGGAGGCCTTTATAATGGCGCGATTTTGTCGATGAATGTACCTCTTACCATGTCAAACTTGCCGCAATCCTCTTTGCCTTTCGCAATGGTACAAGGCAAACCGTTGCTGCAGTTGCCCGCGGATTTATTTATCCCACCGGATGCGTTGGAGGTATTTTTAGAGTCGTTTGAAGGGCCGTTAGACTTATTGCTGTATCTTATCCGTAAGCAAAAGCTGGATATTTTGGATCTGCCCATTGTGACCATTACCGCGCAATACATGGAATACATTGCGTTGATGGAAGCGATGAAGTTTGAATTGGCGGCCGAATATTTAGTGATGGCAGCAACGCTGGCGGAGATCAAGTCGCGTTTATTGTTACCTCGTCCGCCGCTGGAGTCGGAACTGACTGAGGAAGATCCACGCATCACTCTAGTGCGTCAATTACAGGCTTATGAGGTGATTAAACAAGCCGCCGAACAGTTGGATGCATTGCCGCGTTTAGAACGCGATTGTTGGCGAGCAACGGCGGCAAAGGCGGAGAATTTGCTGCCTAAAGTCATTCCAGCACAGGTTTCAATGGCGGAATTGCAGCGTGCATTTCGGCAAGTTTTGGCACGAGTTGAGCATTTTGAGCACCACCAAGTGGCCAAAGAAGAGTTATCCACTCGTGAACGAATGAGCCGTATTTTAGCGATGTTAAGCAGTCAACGTTTTACCCCTTTTAGTGCCTTATTCAGTTTACATGAAGGGCGAGCAGGGGTGGTTGTGAGTTTTTTAGCGTTGCTAGAACTGTGTAAAGAGCAATTGGTGGAGTTACAACAAACCCAATTGGCCGGCCCGATAACAGTACGAGCACGAGCCTAACTATGGACGCCAAAAAACTTCGACAAGTTATTGAAGCGGCATTGTTTATTGCCGATGAACCAGTGACAGTAATGCAGCTAAAACAACTGTTTATTGGCTACGGTTTATCGACGAGCAGCATCCGCTCGGTGCTTTTGGCATTGCAACAAGAATACCAAGAGCGTGGTGTGATCCTTGCTAAGGTAGGGGGAGCATATCAGTTTCAAAGCCGAGCCGAACTGAGCGATGAGCTAAGCGGTTTGTGGCCACAAAAAGCCCCTAAGTTTTCCAAAGCCTTGTTGGAAACATTGGCATTAATTGCCTATCGTCAACCCATTACGCGGGCGGAAATTGAGTCTGTGCGTGGGGTTGCTGTCGGTTCAGCCATTTTACGCACTTTAACGGAGCGCAATTGGATCACCATAGTTGGCCACAAAGAGTTACCCGGACGGCCGGCACTGTATGCGACCACCGAGTCGTTCTTACACGATTTTGGTTT
>JAWXTX010000082.1:0-11922 GCA_044433165.1 Ferrimonas sp.
CTAAAAACTCCCTCTGCCCTTTTTAGACACCGGCTCAATGAAAAATACGGCTTTTAAATTCAATTAACGGCACCAAGGTTAGGAGCATCGCGATTATTGAGGTTGGCAACGCCTCGCACGCATCAAACACATTACGGCCTACGTTCGCAGCGTAGCGCTGCTGCCATCAACAACGCCACACGCAACAGTAAAAGCCACGGCCATTATTGGCTCCATAATATTGCCATTAACCACACTTTAATTTGCCCATAAAAAAGCCAACCACGTACAGCAGTTGGCTTTTTAGGGTTTCAAGATGAAACCTTGCCTTAGTGATCGCCATGCTAATGGCGCAGCGGCTGTTTATGGGCGAAGCTTTAACACCGCATCAATATCTTCCGCAGAATGGCGCTCTGGTAATTGCTCCCACACTTCGCCCATCACTCGGTTCACAATTCGCCCACGTTGCACTGCTGGCCGCGCTGCGATCTCTTGAGCCCAGCGCAAGAGATTAGGATAGCTGGCCACATCTAAAAATTCGCCAGCATCATACATGGCACCCAATACGGTGTTGCCATGCCAAGGCCAAATGGCCATATCAGCGATACTGTAATGATCGCCCGCAATATAACGATGTTGCGCCAATTGCTTATCAAGCATATCCAATTGCCGCTTTACCTCCATCGTAAAACGGTTGATGGGATACTCAAATTTTTCGGGAGCATAAGCATAAAAATGGCCGAAACCACCGCCCAAATAAGGCGCGGCACCATGCAGCCAAAACAACCAATTCAAGACGGCGGTGCGCTCTGCCCCAGAAGTATGCAAAAACGCGCGGTACTTTTCTGCCAAATAAAGTAAAATCGCCCCAGATTCAAAAACCTCAATGGGGGCATCGCCACTGTGATCTCGCAAAGCTGGGATCTTCGAGTTGGGATTAAGTGCCACAAATCCCGATGAGAATTGATCCCCTTCGCCAATACGAATGAGATGAGCGTCATACTCAGCATCGTGGCCGGCCGCCAGCAACTCCTCAAGCAGAATGGTTACCTTCTGGCCGTTGGGGGTTGCCAATGAATACAGTTGCAAGGGGTGAGATCCAACAGGCAGTTCCGCCTCATGGATCGCGCCGGCAACTGGGCGATTAATGTGCGCCCATTTACCGCCATTATTGCTGTCGTGCTGCCACACTGTTGGTGGGGTGTATTTCGTACTCATAATCGGCCCTTAATATTTTGTGTCACGTCGATTTATCGGCTGCGTTAGCCAACTGACGGTGAAGGTCTTTTTTTACAATCGCCAAGGCGGCTAACGCCAATTTAGGGTCAATCTCATTCGCCTCGAATAGGTAAATAAGATCAACCGCTAATTGCATTTCCGCTGGTGCCTCCGCCAACGTTTTAGCCGGCGAAGATAACGGTGAACTCATTGAATAAACCAAATAAATATTTTATGGCAGTGTATGCCAAGGCGTGTATCCGCGCCACGCTTGCGCGTTGTATTCATAAAGCTAATGCCCTTTGGCCGCCAACATTACCCAAATCGTACGCCATAATATGTGGCTTTCCATCCGGATATAACTACCTAAATGCGCCAGCGCGGCGGCATAGGCGTGATCGTATAACAGTTTGTTTTGAACATCGGCTAAGCAAGTGTCGCCCGCTTGATACACCTGAGCCAGCCCCGTTAAGCCGGGTCGTAAGCCATAAGTACGTTCTAAGTAAAAAGGCAATTGGCGTTCCAATTCCCCACAAAATTGCGGCCGTTCAGGGCGTGGCCCCACTAAGGATAAGGACCCCAAAAGTACTTGCCATAATTGAGGTAACTCATCCAAACGCGTCGCCCGTAAATAGCGACCAACACGAGTAATACGCGGATCGGTTTTGCGCGCCCATTGGGCTCCCTGCTGCTCGGCGTTGGTGTACATCGTTCGAAACTTAGTAATAAACAGCAGCTCGGTATAATTGGGATGACGAGTCCCAATCCGCAATTGACGATAAAAAACCGGCCCAGCCGAGTCCAATTTAATGGCCAGTGCCACCCATGGCAGCAACGGCAGTAACAACGCCAGCCCACAAGAAGCGGCAACAATATCTAATCCCCGCTTACTTAGCCGCACCGGCCATGGCTGAAACGCAGAGCTTTGCGGCTCAGTATCTCGATGCCAACGGCTACGCCGCCCAATAAAACCCAGCCACATGCCAATAAAAGCACCTTGTAACGCTAGGCTGCGTGAAGCGTATGGGTGTTGCCAGCCCCAATGTGGTAATAGCACCCCAAGCCCAACTAAGACAACACCGCCGCCAGCCAGTAATGGCCCCCAAGGGCTGAACCATTGCCATAACACCCCGAACCCACTAAATAACCACAGCAATAGCAACAGCGGCAATATGGCACCGATGCCCTTACCTAAGGTCGCCATCAACCATTCATCTGGCTTACGCCCACGCATCCCTCGCCACAGCATGGGCAATTGCTGCACGTTACCGCGCGCAATGCGACAACGTTGGCTAAAGAGTTTTTCGGTAAATTGCGGGGCGCAGTCTTGCGCCAGTAAGCGCGGTTCAAAATGCGCTTGATAGCCTTGCGCTAGCATTTGCATCACCAGTTCAAAATCATCATTAACACAGTTTTCAGATAAGGGCTTTATCCCTGTACTGCGTAGCGCGAGAGCTGCCCCAGTGCCCCCCATCACGCAACCGCTGACGCCCTCCCCAGCACGAATTCGATTTAACCGTTGCCAATGCGCTTGCAAACGTTTATCCGCCCGATGTTCATAAGCCCCAGTTACCGCTCCAACATCCCACTGACAAAAGTGCAGTTGCAGCAACGTTAATGCATTGGGACAGAGCAATGCCGAGCAATCGCTTAACAGCCACCAAGCGCTTTGTGCTTGTAACTGCGGCAAATGTTGGTTAATACGAGCGCATTTGCCCAAATTATGGCGATGGGAGAACAGTTGTAGCCGTATGCCATGTTGGCGGTAGCGCTGGCGAAAAGTGCGCGCAACAGCTGCGCTGTTATCTTGGCAACCATCCAGCACAACTCGCACTGTTAAAGCCAGCCCTGAACGCTCTAAGAACAAGAGATTTGCCAGCTTTTTTGCCAGTAATGGCGCTTCGTTATAGCAAGGCACTAGTACCGTTACCGCAGTCAGTTGCTGACGGCCTGCGGAACGCGCTGGCTTGTTTGGTTGTTGGCAACGGCGCGAATGCTGGCGACTGCGCCACATCATCCACCATGGATACCCCAGTAAATGCCCACCAATTAGCAGAGTTAACCCAATAAAAACAAACAGCATAGTGCATTTCCCTTTAGCCGCAGCACAATGGTAGGACGTTCGTTATCCACTAACGGCCATCGTTATTGATAAAGTGGCACGCGTGGTGCTGGCGGTAACGCAAACAGGCGTTGATACGCTTGCGCCATGGTGGCTAGCCCGCCTTGCGCCACCGCAAAGGCTCGCGCAGTGGCTCGAGGCTCGGCCAACGCTTGTTGCAAGGTGAGCGCCCAATCAGCATCAACCGCGACGAGAGTACCGCTTACTGGGCAGAGGTTCGCTCGGCAATTACCAACGTCGGTGCAAATCACCGGCAGATCACACCCTTGCGCTTCCCACATGGCCATAGGGGCGCCTTCTGCCTCACTGCATAAACAGAAGCGGTCGAGGGCACGATAAACCCACTCTGGCTCATCAGTGTGGCCTAAAAAATGCACTCGTTTCATCACCCCAAGCTGTTGTGCCCGTTCTTGTAACGCCCCTCGGCATGGGCCATCCCCCACCAGCACCAATTCACAAAAATAAGGCAACCGTGGTAGGGCTTCGATTAATAGATGCAAGCGCTTAATCGCGACCAGACGGGCCACACTGCCAAACAACCATGGCGTTTGTGGTAACCCTAAACGCCAACGGGCATGGCTTTGATCTCCGGGGCTAAAACGCTGTAAATCGACGCCATTGGCGATCACTGAGTTCACTTCGCAGCCTTGCTGACGCAATTGCTCCGCCACTTGTTCAGCTACGGCAACCGAATAAGGTTGCCTAAAACGCTGCACCCAACGGGTTAATCGAGCCGCATGGCGCTGCTGTAAATGCCAACCATCGTGATGGCTGTGCACGTGACCGATACCACTAAAACGGGTAGCTAAGGCACCATACAACAGTGGCCCTTGGTGGTGGCTGTGTAGATAGGTTACTTGGTGGCGTTGCAGCAGTCGGTGCAACCGCATGGGTAATCGCCAATCGACGCCAGCACATTTATTTAAGCCGTAAAGATGAGGGAGCGTTTTTAATCTTGGCCATTGTTGTTGCAGTTGTTTGGTTTGCCCCTCTAACGACAGATAAATAACCGGTTGAGACTGGCTAAGTTGTTCACCTAGGCTCAGTGCCATGGTTTCTAAACCACCGGGGCGAAAGTGTTGCACCAATTGCGCGATCGTCATAATCCTTCCTGATCGTCAGCGTAATTCCTGAACGCGAGCATCATGCTGCTGCAATAATCGCTGTACTTGAGTTGGCCCATACAAAGCGCGATCCAGCAGGCAACTAACCGTGATCCAGCCAAGACCGGCCAATAGCCCTGCTAATCCACCCAACAGCAGGTTCAGCCACCAAGGCCAGTTAAGGCTGCGACTGGGATAGCTGGGAGGATCGATAAGTTGCACTTTAGTGGGTGCTTCAAATTGTCCTAATTCATTGGTTACTCGTGCTTTTTCAAAACGGATAAGCAGTTCTTGGTAGAGGGTTCTTCGCCCTACAGCTAAGCGCTCTAACTCGCCTAAACGCTGTTCAACGGCAGCGCTTTGGGTCATCCGTGTTGCGATGCCTTGGCGATGTTGCTGCAGCAATTGCAATTCGGCAGTTAAGGCCGCCACCTGATTTTGCGCTTGCTGCATTTGGGTTAACTGCGACACGAGTATGGGGCTTTGCCCTTGTTCGTTTGGCAAGGTTGTGGCCAGTTGCCATAAATTATCGAGGTGATCGCCTAAATCGAATTCGGGGGCATTTAATAATCGCTGTTTTTCTTGCTGCAATTGTTGCAGGCGAGCGATGGCCGCTTGCACCTTAGAATGACGCACCGTATAACGGCTTTGTAACTGCGCCAACTGCGCCTGTGTGCTAACAATTTGCTGCTCAATTTCGCTGATTAATGGATTCGTACTGGCCAACTGCGCCGTTAATGTAGAAAGCTGCGATTGCGCCACCTCTATCGCCATTTTTTGTTGCCGAATTTGGGTGTCGATGTCCAACAACGCCATGTTATTGGCACCCAACAGATCTGGTAATAAGGCCGCATTTTGCTGCTTAAACTCCGCCAATTGTTGCTCCACCTCCAACACACTTTGCTCTTGGCGTTGTAACTGCTGCGCTAAAAACGTTTGGGAATCTGCCACGGCTCGCTGCCCTGGGGCCATCAACCGTTGCTGGAAGCGCTGTGAAAAAGCCTCTAGCAATTGCTGAGCCTGCACCGGTTGCGACCAGATCACCGCCAGACGAATTAAGCTGTCCCCCATTAATTGCAACGAAACCGCCGCCCCCAGCTGTTGCCGTAACGCCGCCGATAACGGTTGTTCTGCCGCCACTAAACCGCCATCTTCGGCAACCTGCTGCAACAGTTGGCGCGAGCGCAGCAACGCCGTTAATCCGGCCAACCGCTGCTTTAATTGCACCGCCACCGACAGATCTTGCAAAAAAGGGTTTGCCAAGGCGGACTCTTGTAACAGCAGCACGGTTTGGCTTTGGTAACGGGGTGTTACCCACTGCCCTTTTAATACCGCCAGAACACTTAATAACACCATGGGCAACCACAACATTAATCGCCAGCGCCAACCATGCAATAACCAGCGGTAGATAAAAAGCTGGGCATTATCGCTGAACATTACCCACCCCAATTTGAACCACATCCACCGCTAATGACGGCTGATAATGGCTGACGATCTGGCCTTGATAACCCAGTTGCCGAAGCTGTTGTTCCAAGGTTCGTTGGCGCTGTTGGCTTAATACCGCCGCGTGCCAAGGGGCAACATCGGCCGGAGGCCCAAGCACCACTTGTAATTGCTGACTGGCTAAGTGTTGTGGAGCCAGTTGCTGGCCGAGTAGCTCGAATAAACCGGCTTCTGTAGGCCAAGAAAAGACGATGTCGGTTACCGCATTGGCTGTTTGTCTGCTTGGGGTAACTGCGCTCATCGCCAAACTTGACTCCATAATCACGCCACCGTTTTGACTGCAGCCGATTAACCCCAGCCATACACCAACCCATAGGCCAATATAAGGTTGGAATAATTTGGGTTGTTGCCATTGGCGCAGCATTATTCGCCTACTCCTCGCACCAGCTTGGCTGCCATTGGGGCGGTTATTTCGATTGTCATCAATTTTGGCCATCGTACTTTGCTCGGTTCGCCGGTTCTGTTAGCTGCCACGGGCTGGCTGTGTTTGCGTTTTCACAAAAATGCGGCCGTGGCTGCAAGTACGTAAGAATGGATTGCGCACGGGCTTGCCAACTGGCCTGAGCCACCTGCGTTTGCAATTGTGTGGCTGGCGGAGGCTGGTGCAGATAACGAGCAACGGCATCCCCAAAAGCACAAGGCTCCATGGCGCAGTTAATCCCATGCGAATATTGCC
Organism: Ferrimonas sp.; assembly: GCA_044433165.1. Classification (GTDB taxonomy): domain Bacteria; phylum Pseudomonadota; class Gammaproteobacteria; order Enterobacterales; family Shewanellaceae; genus Ferrimonas. Next base: position 6,602 of record JAWXTX010000082.1, read on the forward strand.
TTAGTGCGGCAAATGGGCGACTGACAATCGGTACGCCCGCCGCCAGATACTCGCGCAGTTTCAATGGATCGCACGCGGCGATCTGCCCATTGACCACAAAGGGCAACAGCCCCACGCAAAAGCGCTGAACCAAAGCCGGTAAACGCGCGTGGGCAACAAAAGGCAACCAATACACATTAGGCAAATCGATTAATGATTGAGGGCAGAGCCCGCGGTGGCCGATTAGCACCAAACAGCAATCATGAAACCGCTGGGCCAGATAATGCAGCAGAGAGAAATCAATCCATTCTGCTAAACTGCCGTAAAAGCCGATAATGGGTTGTTTCGCCAAGCGCGTTGGCAATTCTGAAGGCCATGGTGTCGGCGCAGAAAAGGCGGCTAAGTCCACCCCATGGGGCAATAATGCCGCCTGTGGCCAAGGCGTTACTGCCGACCAGCACGGCAGTATTTTAGCCAGCGTGACGTAGGGCGGCGGCTGGGCAAATACCTTGGACGCGATACGCGTGTTTGGCAAACGCGCTAATAACGCGGCGTAACTTTGCTGTAAAAGCGTGTCGCTGGCACAAAAAAGCAGTTGGCAACGCGTCAGTAATTGCTGATGTAATGGCGCGATCTGAGCGTGATCCACGCCCGCTAAAGCCGAAAAATCGTCACCGACGTAATAAATAGTGCGGGCTTGTGGAAACAAAGATAACAGCGTAACCGCGCTGGGCAGAGCGCACCAAACCCAATCAATCGTGGTTCGTTGCACCCCTTGTAAATGCAGCTGCCAAGCCAATACACGGCCATTGAAATAACGGCTCCAGCGCCATTGCGGTAGCGGCCATAATTTGGGGGAAATCACTACGGTAGGCGCCAATGATTGGACTCTGCATGCTTCTTTATCGCGGTGCGAACGCATCCACAACTTTTGCCATAAACGCCGCAAGTCGCTTGGCTTTGGACGCCGTAACCCAATGGAATTAACCCAGATGATCTCGATATTCGCTTCCGCTATAAGCGCTGTGGCCAAATGTTGAGAGCTCGACGGTAGGCCACCCCAATCTTCGGCAAACATCAGCAGTTTTAACGGCTGCTTTAATGATAAAAGCGACGTGTTTTGGGGAGGACTCACCGGCGCTTCATCTGCCGAAGCACGCCGATTCCAAGCCAAGCGCGGTAATCCCAAACGCATACTAATGCCTCACTGGTAAGGAACGAATGCAACCCGTTGCCTGCACGTGCTTCATAAATCGGCCACCGGCCTGATATGGGGCGCGGATGTATGGCTCACCGCTCTCTGCCCGCCGCTAACAGCAGGCTCAACCAGAGTGCCGGTTGCCGCTTCGACAGATTCTGGTGCCGTCAGCAAACGCAATATCCGAGCAGGGTTACCACCGGCCAGTACGCCTGCTGGCAATGAGCGCGTAACCACTGAGCCTGCCGCAACCACGGTGCCGGCGCCAATGGTTACCCCTGCTAACACCACCACTCCTGTGGCAAGCCAAACGTCGTCTTCTAAAGTAATGGCACGGGCTTGTTGAGGTTTTTCTGGTGCCCCTTGTGCTCGCGCTTGAGGGTCTAAGGGGTGGCCGGGGTATCCAGCTAACAGTACCTTAGGCGCTAACCGAACATTATTACCAAGGGTGATCTGAGTCCCCACTGCGATGGCATTTTGCCAGCCAATATCGACATTGTTGCCGATCCACAAACAACTGCCGTGGCGACCACTGATGGTACTCACCCCACTCATGCGGCAATGCTGCCCCATAACAATGTCAACTGGGCCTAATTTTTGTGGCAAACCACTATACAGATAAAGCCCCTGCCCGCCGCTGATCTGCTGCCGCCACAATGGTGTCCAGCAACACACTCGCAGTAATTCAGATAGGCCTTGAGTTACCCCCAAATACAGCCATAACAATGGCTTAAATAACCAAGGCCATGGTGGCAATTGCCACTGACGTAATACCCGCAATTGTGCACGCCAGCGCCCTTGTCGCAAAGCAACAAACTGCTGTAGCCGTTTTACGTAAAGAAGACGATTATTCACGAATGCCTCCCTGCATACGCCACTGCGCCCAAACCATTGAAGCCATCAAATATAATGGCCAAGTAAATGCTTGTGTCAAAAAGGTGCTGCTTACGCCAAAGCCAACCAATCCAGCAAAACAGGCCAGTGACCATGTTGCCCCAGCAAGTTGTTGTCGAAAAAGACGGTAACTGCGACGCAGTAACTGCCAGTAAAAACCCACAAACAACAAAAAACCTGGCAGCCCAACCTCCGCAAGCACTTGCAGCCAACTGCTGTGCACTGCGTGATTGCGGCCATCCCAATGGGGGCTATAAAAAAAGTAGTTCACATAAAAATTATCCAGACCTACCCCAAAAAAAGGGTGATCCAGCATCATAAACCACGCCGCTTGCCATGCGTATAAACGCCCCATGGCGGATTCATCAACCCCGCTTTCCTCCACACCGCCAGATTGGCGTTCCGCAATGCCTGCTAACGTCATCAGCATTAACAAAAAGAGCGGCAACAACCCCCAAACCCAGCGTGGCAAAGTGTAACGACAATGCAGTACCGTGGCGCTTACGGCGGCAATACCAAGCAACCCGCCTCGGCTTTGGGTGGCCAACATCGCCATGAACAAGAGCAGCGTACAGATGGCCGCCGCCCAACGCCACAAGCGCGCCATCTGTTCCGGTTTGTTCGCCACGGCGGCTAAAGCAAAACTAAAAGGCAGCAGTAAAACTAAGGCTAAATCGTTCGGATCGCCGAGTATCGAGCCATAGCTGCGCCCAATGGTGACCCGTGATCCTTCCACTAACTCCAACCCATACCACTGGTTATAGAGCGCCACCAACGCCACTATGGTACCAGCACCAACAATGCCGCACGCTAAGCGTTGCAGCTGATAAGGGCGCTGCAATAACCACGCACACGCAAAACACATCACCACCACTTTCAGCCAACTGCCCAACAAGTAAGCTTGCGCCAGTGCGCTGTTCGTCGCAACTAATGTGCCCACCGCGGTAGCAGCAAAAAGCCCTAATAACCAGCGGCTTTCGGAAGGCCAAAATGGCCGTACATTTTGCTCGATCCAATAACGCCATGCGAATACGGCCAATGTGGCCAAGGCAAAAATTTGGGGCAAATGCCAGCTTAATAACGGTTCGGCCAATTCATGCAAACGAAACGCCGACAGCAATACAAAGCCCACCACAATGGCAAGTGCACCATCGTTCAACAACCACCAGACAAGCACAAAGCTTGGCCCGAGCACCAACGCCCACGCAGACCATTGCCACCAGAGCACCGCCACCATCACACTCAGTAATAGTGCCCATCCCCAAGGAAGGTGCATTGCCGTTAAAAGCGGAGGCGAGCGTTGTTCTGCGCCCATCGTATTACTCATTCCTTGAGCTCCTCGACCATTGGCTGCTGAGTTAAGTTGGCGGTCATCAAGGTCGCCCATGGCACACTAAGCAATACCCCCCCAATGCTAATGAGGTAAGCCCATGGTTGCTGCAACCACAGCACAATACAGGTAAGACCTAACGCACCGCCTAAACGGCCGGCATGATACGGTAAGGCATAACAGCGTTGGCTTACCCACCAAAACAGCCCAGCTCGTACAACCATTAGCCCGACCAAAAGGGGCACCAAGCCATTACTGCCCGCCGTGGCGATGACCCACGGCACTAATCCTAACGCCGGTAGCGCAACGAGCGCATTAAGCAGCAGAGGCAAATGACCACTGACTTGATAATAGACGCCAAAATTAATCACTGCCGCACACTGCCGCCAAAAGCTCGCCAACAATAAGCCAGGCAACAGCGGCAGCGCGTCAGCAAAGTGTGCTGGCAATAACCAGGTAACTAACCAAGGCAGCGTCCAGCCCAACAGTAAGGTGGCAATTGCCAACCCTTGAATGGCGCCCACACTGTACTCGGCCAACGTATTGCGCTGCTCACGCGCGGCCAACGCAAAGCGCTTGGGAAACCACCACAAGTTAAACGGCTCGGTTAACACAATAGGAAGTAACGCCAATTGCCCCATCAGAACATAACCGGAAAGCGTTACTACGCCTTCGTATTGCGCCAGCCACCAGCGTTCATAACCGGCAAACACCAGCGCTAACGCGCTGCAAGCACACAGTGGCAAGCCATAGCGCAGTAATGACCATAATGGTTTCTTTATGTGTCGTGCTTGCGCTGAAAGTTGAACTACCCACCCACCCTGTAAGCCAAACAACGCCATGGCGGTTGCTACCAGCCCCATCGCCATCATCCCGCCAACGCCCCAGCCTGCACCAAGTGCCAGCGCACTGCCACTCAGCTGCCCTAGCGCCCACAGTGCCACCAATTTTAAATAAGCCGCACTGCATCCAAGCCACCGCAGCTGCATAAGCCGCAGCCCAAGTAACGCGCCCAACCCAAGGTTGAGCCACAGCATCCACAGCCACCAAGGTTGCAAGACTCCCGGTAGCCACGCCGCCATCATGGGCATGAGGGGCAGCCCTAAAAGCCAGCAACAAAACCAGCGTCCTGCGGTGGCTTCAATGCTGGCCCAATAGTTAGGTCGATGGCCAAAGCGCTGCGCGGTTTCCGCCAGCCCCAACCCAGCCACAATGCTTAACCCATTGGCTAAGGCGGTTAATAACCCCATTTGCCCAAAGGCTGTCGCACTTAATAAGTGGCCAGATAAAGGCAATAGGACAAAACCGATGCCTCGCTGCAAGGCGCAAGCGATAACGTAATGCAAGGCACAGCGGCTCATGCAAGCCTCTCGATTAAGGCCGACAACTGTGCCGCTTGTTGATGATGGCAAAAGAAGCGTTCAACACGCTGGCGGCCCTTGATGGCCATGCGATGGCGCTGATCAGTCGAGCGCTGTTGCAGCCAAAGAATGGCTTGTGCTAGTGCTTGGCTGTCTTCTGGGGCAATCAGCCGACCGCACTCATCATTCACAATTTCAGGTAGGCCCATAATATTGCTGCTGATCACGGGTAGGCCTAATGCCATGGCTTCTTTACAAACTAAGGGGCCAGTGTCTCTATCGCCATTGGCGGCGACGCGAAATGGCGCGACTAAGGCGTGATATTGATGACCATGACGCTGCAACCAGTGCTGATCTCGAAACCCTAAAAAACGCACATCCAATTGCCATTGATCTGCTAATTGCTGCAACGGCACTAATAAGGGGCCTTCGCCGATCACATCCAACCCTAAGCGCTGCTTTAGCGGCAGTCGCCGTAATGCCGCTAGCAGCAAATCCAACCCCTTTTTTTCCACCAAACGGCCCACAAACAATAGCCTTGCTATAGGTAAGCAATGGC
>JAWXTX010000083.1:0-11733 GCA_044433165.1 Ferrimonas sp.
GTAATGTGGTTTTTCACTCCGACCAAGGGTGTCAGTATACGAGTGCTGCTTATCAAAGCTCACTAAAAGATTTTGGTGTTGAATCGAGTATGAGTCGTGCAGGAAACTGTTTGGATAACGTAGTGACAGAGCGATTTTTTAGAAGCCTCAAGTCAGAGCGAGTTAATTACCGTCGTTATGAGACAAGAAGCCAAGCCATGGCAGACATAATCAACTACATTGAACCGTTTTATAATCAGAAAAGAAAACACCACAAGTTGGGTAACATCTCCCCTGTACAATATGAGATGAATTTACTAAAAAGTGCCTAAAACAGTCTCCAAATTTAGTTGACCATTACAGGCGAAACCAAAGAGATTTTGACCAGTTCATAACAGAGGTGTGTCAATGCATCTATTAACAGATGCATTGGGTGGCGCCCTCAGCCACATCTCGGCACATGCGTCCTTAGCCTTGGCTGCTCCCTTCCGGGCCTGACCAGATCGACCAATTAGCATTGCGAGAGGACCGAGGGCACCATAGAAAGGTGCGCTGATTCAACGCGTGGTCATTATTACTAGAGCTTACCTAAGTTGCAAGTACAGCAAGACCGTTCGCACAGGTTTTATACAAAAAAAAAGCTATTACAGGCATAATCCGCCCTTTATTAGGGAATTCAGAAAGAGAATGCCTTGTCCGTATAGCGGCTAAGAGAAGTGGCCTTTTATCTATCAACAACACGTTGCTCTGTATTGGTAGCCCAAGGCTACTGCACCTCATACTTTATATGGAGCATTTTATGTCTTTAAAAATATTTGGACTTTTAGCAACCTTCTGCAGTGCCTGCGTCATCGCAAACCCAGCCACACACTCAGCCGTTGAGAAAGCATCAGCCAAAGCCAGCTCAATGGCCGCTAAAACTCAACTGGCTACCATGAACGCCACCAAGGCTTTACCTAGCGCAACCGCCATTGTGCCAGCGAATAAAAGGCTATCAACAACAGCAATCGAAGCAGAATCAGATGCTATTACGCCAAAAATCAATATCAATACAGCAACCGCACAAGAGTTGGCCGAGCAGCTCAGTGGCATTGGCACGGTTAAGGCGCAAGCCATTGTGGAATATCGACAAAAGCATGGAAAATTTAAAACATTAAATGATTTGGCCACCGTCAAAGGTATTGGCGCAACAACCATTGCCAACAATCATGGTCGCATCACTTTATAACCACATCTCCTGCCGCGGTGCCAATAACGCTGCGGCAACCTGAGTTACAGTCGCAAGTTCCCTACGCCCAACTACACTGCAATATTAACGCTTCTATAATGCCCTGCTTACAAGGAGGTTGATATGCCTGCGCTAGTAACAAAAGCCGTGATCCCTGTCGCTGGATTAGGCACCCGCATGCTGCCCGCAACCAAAGCCATTCCAAAAGAGATGCTACCCGTTGTTGATAAGCCCTTGATCCAACATGTTGTGGCTGAAACTATTGCCGCTGGGATCCGCGATATCGTATTAGTTACACATTCCAGCAAAAATGCCATTGAGAACCATTTTGATACCTCATTTGAGCTCGAAACTACTTTGGAGCAACGTGTAAAACGGCAGCAGTTGCGAGAGATCCAATCGGTTTGTCCGCCCGATGTAACGATTATAAGCGTCCGCCAATCGGAAGCGAAAGGCTTAGGACATGCCATTATGTGCGCACAACCAGTCATCGGAGACAACCCCTTTGTAGTGGTATTACCAGATGTGCTAATTAACAAATATCACTGCGATCCTCAGCGCGATAATTTGGCTTTAATGATCGCCAACTACCACCGTACCCAGATTGGGCAGATTATGGTGGAGCCGGTGGCAATGGAAGAAATAAGCCAATATGGGGTAGTTGATATTAATGGCGAGCAATTAACTCCAGGGGATAACGTCAATATTGCAGCTCTTGTAGAAAAGCCCCATCAAGCCGAGGCACCCTCTAATTTGGCGGTAGTGGGCCGCTATGTTCTCCCCGCGGAAATCTGGCCATTTTTATCCCAGACTCAAGTAGGCAGCGGCGGTGAAATTCAACTGACGGATGCCATTGCACGATTACTCACACAGCAGCAATTGCATGCCTTTTCTATTCAAGGGCAGAGTCACGACTGTGGCAGCAAACTAGGCTACATTCAGGCCTGTTTAGATTATGCCTTACATCATCCTGAATTCGGTCCCCAAGTGGCCAACTACCTTCAACGACAATAATAAGCACCCTATCCATGCGACTTAACTCAAAGCAAACACCGCTTCATTGATGAAACGCATCGCCCCTATGGCTCGGCGTAATTACTTAACCTTGTGTGTTGCTGGTGCCATGGGGGGGCTATTTAGCCTCTTACTGTTATTGGCACAAGCACCGCTGTGGAGCCAATTACCCTTAACTCTAATAAGTATTGGTGCCATTGTTTTGGGCTGGCTTAAATGGCAAGAGCCCGCCGTGTCGCTGCTATTAAATCGATATGGGCTATGCTATTGCCACCGCAAAGGATATTGGCGCGTATCTTGGCAGCAAATCCAGCGGCTTGATACGGTACGCTACAACAATGAAGCACTGCCTTATATTGGCCTTCGTTTTCGTCCACGTAGCCAACCATTAGCACTGTCACCAAGGCTTGCACTGGCTTTATTTTTAGAACAGCGTGAGTTGTGTCGATTAGCGGCCCCTACTCAAAACCCAATGGAGCTATTGCTGCAACCACCATACTCTGTCCTTGATGGGTTTCGATTACAACAACGGCTACTAAGAGCGCGCTTAGGCTATGATATCTACCTGCCTCAATCGGCATTTGACCGCTCTATAACCGCTGCACAACAGCAATTACAAGGGTATTGGAAAAACGCCTTTTTGCTCACTTAAAAAAATGCGCTATATGCAGCCATAATAAGCCTAAATATTCATGTAATACCCGTTGGCTAACCCATAAATTTTGAGCACTGAGATACCACCAGTGGGTAGGCGTCCCAATAAAATCTGCAGGGGCAGCCACCACCTGAATGCCATGCTGTTGATAGTGACGCATTGAACGTACCATATGAGTTGCTGAGGTAATTAATGCAACGGGGTAATCACCAACGATTTGCGCGGTTGCTTGCGCTTCTTCTGCCGTATCTTTCACATCTAAAAGCATTAAAATCTGAGTTTGAGGTACCCCTAGTTGGATTGCTGCGCGCTGCATCAGCTTGGCATGTGCTACGCCATCCGCACCGCCATAGCCAGAAACAATGAAAATGGCAGCAGGGTTGTGCTGCCAAACTCGTACCCCTTCCAATAAGCGTCCACGCGCGACCATTGATAATTGCTGCACCACAGGCCGAGTTGGTTCACTGTGATGGCCGCTGCCAAGCACAGCCACATAGGCCACGGTTTGGTTTTGATACGGTGCGTAGTGTCGCTCTAGACTCGTGGCCAACCACAGAGTGATGGGCGAGAAAGACAAACAAAACAAATACAACGGACCTGCCAATAACAATCTTTTGGCAAACCGTGGCCAACGAGCCATAAGGCTCCAGCCAAGTAACATTAAGCCCAAGGCCGATGGTATGGGTAACAGCGCAGCTGCTACCCATTTTTTTAGCCAAAAAAACAGCATGTTTGTTCCTTTGGTTAGACGCTATTTAAAACAAATAATAAAGGCTCCCTATTAAGGAGCCTTTATGAATAATGGCCAATTTATCGCATTTTATTTAGGCTTTTTTTACTTTGCTTTTTTTGGTTTGCTCTTCATGCCACTGTTTACCATCATAAGTGGCAATCCAGCCAGTGGCTTTACCATCAACTTCAGAAGCCACATATTGCTCTTTGTTTTTACGGCTGAATTTCACTTGGTAAAGGTTACCTTCGGCATCTTGCTCTGGGGCATCCGCTAAGTAATAAAATTTCGGCGAGATCCGATCCCGAAAACGTTTTAGCTCTGCCACTTTGGGTGCTCGAGTTTCTCGGCTTTTTGGGAACGTACTGGCCGCCAAGAACAAACCGGCAGCCCCATCACGCAAAATAAAGTGCGCATCCGATTTTTCACATGGCAGCTCAGGTAACGAAACTGGATCTTCTTTCGGCGGCGCAACTTCACCGTTTTTAAGCAGCTTGCGAGTATTTTTACAAGTCGGATCATTGGTTGCAGTACAAGCAAAATATTTACCAAAACGCCCGTCTTTTAACTCCATATCCGAACCACAACGGTCGCACTCAATGACGGGGCCATCGTAGCCTTTCAATTTGAATGTGCCCTGCTCAATTTCATAACCATCGCACGTTGGGTTGTTACCGCAAACATATAATTTGCGCGTTTCATCCACTAAATAGCTGTCCATCGTACTGCCACACTTATGGCAGCGACGCATGGTGATTAACGCTTGTGCTTCTTGGTCGTCCGTTACCGCTTCGGCATCATCGCCGGGCGTTAAGTTGATGGTGGTTTTACAGCGTTCTTTGGGCGGTAAGTTATAGCCACTGCATCCCAAAAATACCCCAGTTGTAGCAGTACGGATCCCCATAGGGCGACCACAGGTCGGGCATGGAATATCCGTTAACACCATCTGATTCGGGCGCATGCCGCCTTCGATTTCATCCAATTCTGCTTTACTGATATGCGCGCTCAAATCGGCATAGAATTCATCTAACACGCTTTTCCAGCTTAACTCTCCTTGGGCAATTTTATCCAAGGTCGCTTCCATGCCGGCAGTAAAGTCGTAACTCATCAATTCGTCGAAATTTTCAACCAATCGATCGGTGACAATTTCACCCATTTTTTCAGTGAAGAAGCGGCGGTTCTCTACACGCACATAGCCACGATCTTGAATCGTACCAATAATGGCAGCGTAAGTTGATGGGCGACCAATGCCCCGTTTTTCTAACTCTCGTACTAACGACGCTTCATTAAATCGGGCTACCGGCTTAGTAAAGTGCTGCTTAGGATCTAATTGCTGTAATGCCAGCACCTCGCCAAGCGTAACCGCAGGTAAGGTTTTGTCTTCTTCGCCTTTACGGCTCATTGGTGGCTGCACGCGCGTCCAGCCATCGAATACCATAATTCGACCTTTAGCACGCAATTCGTATTCCGCTGCATGAGCAGTAATCGTCGAGGAATCGTATTTCGCCGCCGTCATCTGACAGGCCACAAACTGACGCCAAATCAGCTCATACAAGCGTTGCGCATCACGCTCCATGGTAGTTAACGAGGCGGATTTCACCTCAACGTCCGATGGGCGGATCGCTTCGTGAGCCTCTTGTGCGCCCTCTTTCGAGCCGTAACGCACTGGTTCTTTTGGCAAGTATTTATCGCCGAATTCACGGCCAATGTAGCCACGTGCAGCGTCAACCGCTTCTTGGCTTAAATTGGTTGAATCGGTACGCATATAGGTTATGTATCCCGCCTCATACAAGCGCTGGGCAAGAGTCATGGTTTTTTTCACACCAAAACCTAAACGCGTACTCGCTGCCTGTTGTAGGGTCGAGGTAATGTAAGGTGCCGAGGGTTTGCTTGAGCTTGGTTTGTCTTCACGCTTAGCAATGCTGTATTGTGCACCGTTCAGCGCTGCAAGTACTTTATCAGCCTCTGCTTGATTCTGAAGTTTTAGGGTATTACCTTGATAACGCGCGACTTCCATGCGTAATGCGGCACCCGATGCAACCGTTAGGTCGGCGTGAATATCCCAAAACTCTTCTGGAATAAAGGCGCGAATTTCGCGTTCGCGCTCAACAATCAAACGTACAGCAACCGATTGCACACGCCCAGCAGACAGCCCCCGCGCTAATTTTTTCCATAATAACGGCGACACGCTAAAACCAACTAACCGATCGAGGAATCGACGTGTTTGTTGGGCATTTACGCGGTCAAGGTTCAGGTGCAATGGCTTGGCAAAGGCGTCTTGAATCGCTGTTTTGGTAATTTCATTAAAGACAACTCGACGGTAACGCTCTGGATCACCACCGATTACTTCTTGTAAATGCCAAGCAATGGCTTCCCCTTCGCGATCCAAATCCGTTGCGAGATAAATGGTGTCAGAATTTTCCGCCAAGCTTTGTAATTCATGCACCACTTTTTCTTTGCCCGGCAAGATTTGGTAATTCGCCGCCCAATGATGCTTAGGATCAATGCCCATCCGCCCGATCAGTGCTTGATAATCACGCTCTTGCTTATATCTTGCTTTTTCATCCGGTGCCATTTTTCGCACTTCTGCAGCGGTCTTAGCGGCAGCAGTTCGCCCGTTACCTTGAGCACCGGAGGTTGGCAAGTCGCGGATATGACCTACGGATGATTTCACGACAAACTCTTTGCCGAGATATTTGTTGATGGTTTTCGCCTTGGCTGGCGACTCCACAATTACCAAAGATTTTCCCATAGGGTGGCTGAACCTTACTGAACGCGTTGGGGAGAGAAAATTGGCTCCATATATAGAGGTATGCACGCCGAGTTTCAAGCCTCGGAGATTGCAAAATCCATTACTTAGCTGATTTTTAGACGTCTTTGATGAATTTATCCAAGATCTACGCCCAGAAACCAATAATTATTACGTCAATGATCTATAACAGTATTTTTGTTTTTTCTCGGCAAGAAGCCAAGGGCGGGAGTCATCAACGCACAACCAAAGTGGATAATATGCAATTTTTAACAATTAGAGCTTGATCACGCAACCAAGGGTCAACACTCACAATAGACTGCCGCAATAACAAGTCATACCACTGCCCGCGCATGCGCCATAGCAAACCTTAATATTTTTAGGTTAATTAATTTAAACCATCAGTCTGATTACGCAGATTTATAAATACTAAAATAAAAAACAGTAATTCGTAAGACATTAATCGATAAGCTTCCTTAATAACCATAGCGTGTAAATAATAGACCGCACGCTAGGGTTTTTGGTTATTTTTTCGTTAATGACACGTCTATGTAGCTAAAACACCAGATTAATTATCCAACACTGGGATCAAATAAGTTACTGGGTCGCCTAAAGGCGATTGCACTGTAATTTGTAAGTTCCCTTCAGAACGACCGTTGCTCGAGGTCTCTCGTTCTAAAGTGAAACCAAAAGTCAACGCTCGATCTGCAATAGTATTCGGAAAGGTATAACTATTACCCAGCGTTAAAACACCATTTGTGGTGGTAGCCGTAATGCTGGTACCAAACGGCATCGGGTTGTTATTTTCATCTGTTAAATACATTACGATCGATTGAGTAGCACTGCCGCTGTCTGTAGTTAAATCAATTACAGAACTTTCATCGAAAATTTGATAATCGTTAGCGTTACTGAATTTGACGTACGGCGTACTACCAGCCATCACAATGGTAATATTACGTCGTACATTCAGGTGAGCATTTCCACCATCAACACCGGTCGAGGAGCACGAACCCGCACTGCTGCTATTGCAAAGTAAACCGGTATACAAGCCATCTTGACCGTTAAATTCGCCATCGTTATTAAAATCAACCGGTACCTCATTCACCGCTCCTGCCGCTACGTTTCCGATGATGTTGCCATCAGGGCTGTAATTACGAAAATAACCGTCTTCATTATCATCACGGAAGGCTTCACTCAAATCGGTAAATTGCTCGCCGGTATCAAATTGACCATTACCGTTTAAATCAACAAAGCTTTCTTCACCTACCGCAAAAGCCAAAACACTAACACGCCCAGGCAAGGCCTTATCTAGATAACTGATCCCTTGCCCTTCAACGCTTTCTACATCAAGACGCACTGGGCCAATTGAATCACTCACACAAGGCGGAGTGGTGTTGCCGTTACTGTCTGCCAAAGCACAAACTGCCATGGTATCGACAAAAGGACGAGGACTTTGGCTGCGCCATGTCACACGACAAGCGCCATTGGGTGTAGTGCATGTCGCATCCACTGAGCCGCCTTCACTCCAAAAAGTTACTGCGGTTCCATCGGGAACGGGGTTATTGAAATGATCCGCAGCTAATACGTTTATCTGCGATAATTGATTGTCAATTTGCCACCCTTCAGGATTCCCAACTGAAGCAGAAACAGAAAAACTGTTATTGTCTGCTAACCCCGAGCTGACCACCAGCTCATCAGAAACATTACTGATTATTTGCTCACCGTTAGTCCACATAGCAAACACTTTTACTGGCGTTGCCACCATACCCGCGCGTACCGTTACAGCCACCAAACCTTCGCTGTTAGTATAACCTGCTGCATATTTTCCTAAATCAGCCCCATCAGGAATATTGATGCACTGGCTAATATTTTCGCCAATCGGTGTCGGATCTAGGCTCATTCCACCAATATCAGTTGCCAACTCAAAACAGACAAGTTGTTGCGCTGCTGGTGCCCCAGTTTGGTCTAATAAAGCAAAGGTCACCAACGATGTTTCACTGCGGTTGCTACCAGCATCAGTAATACCACCACTGCCTTGAATGGCTAATTGTGTTGGTATGGCAGAGCGGTATTGAATTGAGCCCACTTCTGCCCCGCTGACCATCAAATCAACGCTCCCTGTAACGCTACTACCACCGGTTTGTACCGATGCAATCACCCGATCTAACCCATTACAACCCGCGGCTTGATAGGTTGCAACGCCTATCCCGCCAATGGTGTTAATCGGCGTATCAATAGAGGCCAGCCCCGCAGTGGAACAATCGGAGCTTAACTCAATAATAAAAGGCGCATCTAACGCCAATGAGCCGTCCGCATTCTGCACCTCAACTTCAATGATAGTACTGCCTCCGGCAGGTAAGGTATCAGTGTCAATCACGCTCGTGACAGCTAAAGCCACATCAACACGGCCAACTTCAAAAGCTTGAGTCGTGCTTTCACCTGAAACAGTAACTGTAATTTCACCTGCCCCCACATCGCCATTGGCGTATAAGTCCAAAATAGAGCGACCATTAGCATCCGTAATTGCGGTCCCTGACACAGGACTAATGGCTCCGAGTGTCGTTACTCCGAGTACTAAAGATTGGCTTAAGGGTTGATTACTGCTGGCTTGGGTAACTTCAATGCCTAAAATACCTGGAGCGGTATTAGTAATATTGTTGGTTTCACTACAAACATCAAAATTCTTTACGTTACGATCCCAATCAGCCACATCGTTGCAGTCATAAATAGCAAACCGAACCTCTGGCACCAAGCTATTCGGATCAATCACATCCCCTAAGGTCATAAATCCTAAACTGGCCGTCCCATCGCCAACAGTCACCGTTACTTCCCCAGCACCAGCAATACTGCCCGCTTCCAACACAACCGTTGCAAGGCCATTATTGTCTGTCAATGCGGTACAAGAGGCAGGAATGCAGTTACCTAGCGTACTGCTAAATGTGGCAAGCTCACCAGCTAATGGCAATAACTGGCTATCACGCACTTGCACTTGTACGTAGCCCGGAATCGCCTCAGAAATAGTACGGTCATTAATATTGTTGCCACCAAGGCCATCCAATAAAGATAGCACAATAGCGACATTAGTATCGGTACTGGTGCCTTCTAATGCGTCCCCTGCCGTATAAAAGTTTATTTCAGAAGCAAGGTTGATGTCATTCACGCTATAAGTCGCTGAGGCGGTCGCCGCTCCTTCAAGACTGCCAGCCAGCAATGACACTTCGGCTACGCCTTCGCTATTCGTAAGAGATGTACCTAAGGTGGGATTAATGGCTCCAACCGGATCCGTACTAAAACTGATGATTTGCCCTGCAACCGGTTGACTATTAAAAGTAAGTGAAGCTTGCAGACGCCCTGGTTGGGCTTGAGATATCAAAGAAACTTCTTGTTCTAAGTCATCAAGCAGTTGCAAAGATAAGCTATAACCACTTTCAGTATCGGTTTCATCTGTGGCAGCACTGTTATTCGCTTGTAGTGCATCTCCACCACCACTACAGGCGGTAAGCAAAAAACAAAATTGCAATGCCATCAATCTTATTGAGATATACCTCATCGGCGACTCCATGCCAGAAAATCATTAATTGGTTGATTACGAATGCAGGTAAAAAACATAACCAGTTTTTGTCTACATGTAAATTTATAACCACTAACAAACATTACTCGCCCGTCCCCCAAAAGACTTAATATTATGCAATATCAAAAGAGGCATCGGTTTTCTTAGCTGGCTATGGTGAGCCTTAAATTTTTCAGGCATGGTGCATCAATAATGGAGCGTAAATTTGTAGATACAAATAGCAGTAACAAGGATGAAATATGAATAAAGAACAGAAACACAAAGTTGGTCTCACCGGAAAAATCCTTTTGGGGATGTTATTGGGTGTTATTGCTGGTGCAGGGCTGCGGATAGTTGCTGGAGAAAGCAGCTGGGTAACTGATTATTTTACCATGGGTATTTTTGATGTTATGGGAGGGCTCTTTGTTGCGGCATTACGGATGCTAGTGGTTCCTTTGGTCTTCATCTCATTAGTCTGTGGTACCGCAAATTTAACTCAGCCTGCCACGCTAGGACGTATTGGCGCTAAAACCATTGGACTCTACTTATTTACAACGGCAATTGCCATCTCTATTGCTTTGATAGCAGCGTTAACCTTGGAGCCAGGTGATCCCCTGTTACAAGCCTCTGCAAGCCATTTTAATGCCCCTGAAGCTCCAAGTCTTGGGCAAGTGATCATCAATATTATTCCTCGCAATCCCATGGCTGCAATGGCCGAGGGGAACATGCTACAAATTATCGTTTTTGCCTTACTTGTTGGTTATTGCATTGCACAATTAAAAGAAAAGGCCGAGACAGTTCGGCGTTTTTTTGAAGAGATGGACCAAGTTATTATGAATTTGGTAAACGTTGTAATGTGGTTCGCTCCGTTTGGGGTTTTTGGATTGATTGCCAAAATGGCACTCACTCTTGAGCTGTCGGCCTTTGGCGCGGTATTTAAATACTTTTTATTGGTGTTGCTGGTTTTAATTGTGCACGTAATTATTGTTTACCCAACGCTGATTGCACTGTTTAGCCGAGTCAGCCCGATTACTTTTTTAAAAAAAATGACCAATGTGCAGATGTTTGCTTTCTCCACAGCCAGCTCTGCAGCCACACTGCCGGTTACAATGGAAAATGCACATCATAATATGGGTATTGGCACTCGAGTGGGTTCCTTCACTCTGCCATTGGGTGCCACGCTCAATATGGACGGCACAGCCATTATGCAAGGTGTAGCAACGGTATTTATTGCCCAAGTATTTGCGATTAATTTAAGTATGCAGGATTTACTGATGGTGGTTATTACAGCCACATTAGCCTCTATTGGCACCGCAGGCGTGCCTGGTGTCGGCTTAATCATGCTTTCGATGGTATTAACCCAAGTTGGGCTACCAGTTGAAGGAATTGCTTTGATCTTAGGTGTGGATCGGTTGCTCGATATGGTACGTACCGCCGTCAACGTAACCGGTGACAGCGCAATTTCACTAATAGTGGCAACAACCGAAAACGATTTAGATATGGAATGCTTTAATGATCCAGATGCTTTAGAAAAAGCACTTGCTTAAAAACACAAAAAGCCACCCTAAGGTGGCTTTTTATCACCATCGTATCACGATGATGGCAAGCATAAATGCATTGTCGAATATGGCGTCCCCTAGGGGATTCGAACCCCTGTTACCGCCGTGAAAGGGCGGTGTCCTAGGCCTCTAGACGAAGGGGACTTAGGACGAATCGTTTCAATTCCGATTCTAAGAATATCTGGTGGAGCCACGCGGGATCGAACCGCGGACCTCTTGCATGCCATGCAAGCGCTCTACCAACTGAGCTATGGCCCCAAATAGTGGTG
>JAWXTX010000084.1:0-11623 GCA_044433165.1 Ferrimonas sp.
GGGCGCATGGAGTTTTTTACGGCAGTTCATGTACACTAAATTCATTATTGTGTGCGATGACGACATCAATGCACGGGACTGGAACGATGTGATCTGGGCCATGACAACCCGCATGGATCCGGCACGTGACACCTTGCTGGTCGAAAATACCCCCATCGACTATTTGGATTTTGCTTCTCCTGTGGCGGGGCTTGGTTCTAAGATTGGCATGGATGCGACCAACAAATGGCCAGGAGAAACCGACCGTGAATGGGGAGATCCTATTGTGATGGCTCCCGAAATTAAAACCATGGTTGACGCACGCTGGGCCGAGTACGGCTTCAAATCATAAGAAAGGCTTATATGCAAACCATTAAATGTCAGGTTGTGGCCCTTGAAGCCCTTACCGATACGGTTTTTCAGGTATTTTTAAAGCCGGAAAAACCACTACATCAGCAAGCCGGTCAATACCTAATGATGGTGCTTGGTGATGATGACCGACGCCCTTTTTCGATTGCCTCTAAACCTGCTAATGAACTCATCGAGCTTCATATTGGCGCCTTTGTGGCAGAAAGTTACGCCATGCAAGTCATTGCGCATTTACGTAGCCATGAGCACGTAACCATTGAAGCGCCTGCTGGCCAAGCAGTGCTCCGGCAACAGAGCACAAACCCACGGATTTTGGTGGCTGGAGGTACCGGCTTCTCGTACATACACGCACTGGTGGCCGAGCTGATTGCCAACCAAGACAAACAACCCACCTATTTATATTGGGGCTGTCGTGACGCTGCCGGCATGTATCTCCGCCAGCAAGCTGAAATGATGGCACAGCAACACTCACCGCTTACCTTCATACCTGTCTTTGATGAGGCGGTTGCCGGTGAACGTCACGGCTCAGTGATTGACGCAGTTTGCCAAGATTTTAAAACGTTAGCCCCCTATGATATCTACGTTGCCGGACGGTTTGAGATGGCACGGATCGCCAAAACGCGCTTTCTTGCTCAAGGTGCATTAGATAAGCAATTGATTGGTGACGCGTTCTCTTATTTAACATGAACCCTTAAGGA
Organism: Ferrimonas sp.; assembly: GCA_044433165.1. Lineage (GTDB taxonomy): Bacteria > Pseudomonadota > Gammaproteobacteria > Enterobacterales > Shewanellaceae > Ferrimonas. The sequence goes on from JAWXTX010000084.1 coordinate 1,047, forward strand.
ATAACGCCCAACCTTCATGATGCAGATCACGGTTTAAAAAAGGAGCAGTGGCGATAATTTGGCTCGTTTACCTGTCGCCACTGCCTTTGTGAGAGCCTCTGCTATGCCGTTACCGCTGCCGTTAACCGCCAAAACCCAGCTGATCCTACTTGTACCGCAAGATCTACAACGGATCTGTGCGCTCCTCAATCACGCCAAGATCACCCACAGCCCCGCACTCGCCGCATCCAACCCAATGCAAATGCAACACCGCTTCATTGCGATTTTAGCGCAGCAGCAATTGCAACAAGGGCAAACTCTGCCACTGCTTTGCGGAGTGGTTGATAAAAACGCATTATTGGGGGTGGTTTTACTCAAACCAAACCCAAGTAACCGCCATCAGGTTACCTTAGAAATGGGCTTTAGTGTGGCGGCACGCGGCCAAGGATTAGCCACCATCACTTGCCGCAAGGTGCGCGATCTATTGTTTGAGCACTACCAAATCGAATTGCTTTTGGCGCATGCGCACAGTGACAATCAAGCGGCAAAACGGGTTTTTGAAAAGTCCGGTTTAGGCCGTCGTAATAAAGATTATGATTATTTTGGGGATGGCCAAGATCGCAGCTGGTTCACTATTGATCACGCACAGTGGCAGCGAACCAAGCAATTGGCAGCGTAATCCATCACGCTACCTCAAAACCTAAAAGAGCAGATTTACCGTGCGAAGCGTGGGGGTAACTCCACGCTAACCTAGAATTAAGCTGTTATGGGGATCGCTGCTTTTTAACGGCGCTTGGTTGGGTAATTTGACCGTAAAGACCGATCCCTTATCAGGCTGCGACTCCAGTTCTAAAATTCCCCCAAAACGACGAACGATGCCATAACTGAGTGATAACCCTAAGCCGGTTCCCTGTTTTCGAGTGGTGAAAAAGGGATCAAAAATACGCGATTGCAATTCAGGATCAATACCACAACCATCGTCTTCAACTCGGATCTGCACGCCTAACGGAGCCCCTTCACTGCTTATCCAGTTACGGCTAAGCACCCTAACCTCGCCATCGCCATCAGTTGCATGGGCCGCATTAACCACTAAGTTTATTAATACTTGTAATAGCTGCTGACGATTAACACAAGCGGGTTGATCCGCCTGCAAATCCAACACAACCGAAACCGATTTGGCATTCAAAGAGTGACGCACCAGCACCAACATCTCTTCGATAATTGGATTAATCGCCTCAAGAGTCACCGGCATCGACATTTCACCAGGGTGCAGCAACGACTGGATAATGGCGTTAATCCGCTGCACCTGCTGCACAATCAGCTCTACCTCTTCATCTACCTGCGCCGGATGCTGTGTTAACTCCCACTTGATCAACTCAATATTACCCAAGATAACGGCGGTTGGATTATTGATCTCATGAGCAATGCCCGCAGTAAGTTCGCCGAGTGCCACCAATTTCTCATTGGTGACCATCTGCTCTCTTGTGGCATTAAGCAATTGAATATTTTGTTTTAATTGCTGAGTTCGTTCTTGCAAAGAGCGGGTACGTTGCTCCACTTTAAGTTCCAATTGGTCATTCGCCAATTGGATCTGATGACTGCGTTCTTGTAACTGATCCAACATCTGATCAAATTGCTGAGCCAATTGGGCCAGCTCATTACGTTGATTCAGCCCCAAATCGCCAATGCGGCGCTCTGCATCACCGGCTTGCACTGCCGTCACAACCGTTGAGATCCGATCAATAGGCGTAAGTAATCCAGCCGCACCACGGTAAACAACCCAGCCCGAAGAGAGCAACACCAGTAACAACACCAGCCCTAATTCCATAATATTTACCAGATAAGTACCGATAAATGGGGCCTCAGTAAAACCAACATAGAGCATACCGATGCGCTGGCCATGGATGTCGCTCAGTGGCGCGTAAGCCGAAACGTACCAATCATCAAAAACAAACGCGCGGTCGATCCACATCTGAGCTTCACTCAATACCTTATGCTGCACTTGATCAGACACCAAACTGCCAATTACTCGATTCCCCACTTGGTTATCAAGCACATTGGTGCTGATCCGTACGTTATCTAATAACACGGAAGCGTGGCCACTGATGTTATAAGGCAACGCATTATGGCCATACACCAAACTTTGAACCGTATCGACAAAACTGTTGTTGTGATTGAATAAGACGCCAGCATCCAAATAGCCAAGTAACAACGCCTCCGTGCTGATCACCGGTACTAATGTACGCATGACCAATCCATCGGTTATCTGTTCCTCTAGTGGCTGATGCGCCATTAAAGTCGGTACCAGCGAGACCGTTGCCGCGTCCGCTAACTCCGGCTTAATGGCCGCCAATTCCTCCGCACTTAAGCGCTGCAACCCACTACTGTAAGGCTGCGCCAGTAACTTCATAAAATCAGGGTTCTTAGTGACGTCAGCAACGGAAACAAAGCGTAAAAAACTGAGCCCTAAACGTTGTTGTTGTTGGCTTAAACGCTGAGTTAATTGGGCCGGTGACAGTTCGCTTAATGCCTGCTGCAAAGCCCAATCATGTTGCAATTGATGCAACTCTTGAGCGCGGTTACTGGTTTGAGACTCCATGATCCCTTGCGCAACCGATAGATCACTGCGCACCTGCATAAACAGTTGAGTACCGGTATAAGTCACATTCCAATAAATGGTAATGAACACTAAGCTACTTAAGGTCAGTAGTACCGGCATCATTAACAACATCAGCAATCGATAACGAACGGTGCTCGTCATCAACTGCAGATCGCCACGGATCACTTGCTGCCAACGACCAAACATTACTCTGTTAAGCCCCACTCTTTGAATTTTCGGTCTAAGGTTTTTCGGCTTACACCCAATACTCGAGCTGCGGCAGATTTATTACCGCCATGCAGCTCAATCACTTTAAGTACATGTAAGCGCTCAACTTCTTTCAATGGCATTTCGGCATCGTAGCCCACTTCCGCCACCGCTTTGATCTCCGCTTCAGGCGCTCTCAGTTGTGCCCGCCAATATTCAGCCGGCGGTTTACCTAATAACAGGCAACGCTCAACAATATTGCGTAATTCTCGAATGTTTCCCGGCCAATCGTATTGTTGCAGTACAAACAGATCTTCATGGCTCCACGCCACCTCACGCACCCCCAAATCGGCCGCCAGCTGGCGCGTAAAGAAATGCACCAGCTCGACGATGTCGTCAGGGCGATCGCGCAGCGGTGGGGTCACAATATTCAGCACATTCAGTCGATAAAATAAATCGCGCCGAAAACGCCCCGCCTCCACTTCGGCCATTAATTCGCGGTTAGTGGCCGCCACAATGCGCACATCCACCAAAATCTCTTTTTCCGATCCCACGGGGCGAATCGATTTTTGTTCCAATACCCGCAGCAAGGCGGTTTGCATTGGCAATGGCATTTCTCCGATTTCGTCGAGGAAAATGGTGCCATTATTGGCAAAACTAAATAGCCCTTCGCGGTTTCCACGTGCTCCCGTAAACGCTCCTGACAAATGGCCAAATAGCTCACTTTCAAGCAATTCTGGGGCAATTGCCCCACAATTTACCGGCACAAACGGGCCAGAACGACCGGATAATTGATGCAAGCTGCGCGCAACCAGTTCTTTACCCGTGCCAGACTCACCTTCAATCAACACCACGGAATTGGTGGCCGCAACTCGGCGGATCACCTCTTTCATTTCAACCATATTCGGGCTTTGGCCAATGATGGTAGAAGGCTGGCTGTGGCTCACTTCGCGCCGCAATAACAAATTTTCTCGACGTAAAAGGCGGCGTTCAACACAGCGCTGCACCGACTGCATCATTTGTTCTAAGCGAAACGGTTTTAAGATGAAATCCGCAGCGCCAGCTCGTAAAGCCCGAATGGCAGTATCCATGTCGGCAAAACCGGTCATAAAAATAATATCGGAGCGGCGGCTGTCCTCACTGAGTGCTTCATGCCAATCAATGCCATTACGCCCAGGCAAGCTAATGTCGACAATCAACAGATCAAAATGGCAACGGCTGCGAAGTTGTTCTGCTTCCTCAACAGAGCCAGCGGTTTCCACCAAACTGAAACTGCGGGCGAGGGCTTTTTTTAAAAAAGAACGCATTCCCGATTCATCATCAACGATTAGCACCGACATCGCGGTGGGTGGAGTAAGCAATTCGACCATGGAAGACACTCTAAAGGGGCAAAAATTATCATGACAATGGTTATCATGGGTCATTTTGACAGATAAAATGACCTAATGCGTCATTTTGTCTCCTGCAATCCTATGAATTACGAGAGCCCGATCGCATTTTTATCCTGTAAAATATTGGCACCAACCTTGCTTTAAGGCTCTTGGCACCATTTATTACATCTATTAACTGCGTCAGTATTTACTGCCTCAGAAATGCGCTCTACTGCCAGTTTGAGCCATGAAGGAAAACGATAATGAAATTGATACGCACGCTGCTTACAGCAACCACATTACTTTGTTCACTTGCAGTGAGCGCCAGCGAAAAAGTGGTTAAATTAGCCACTACGACCAGTACCGATAACACCGGACTATTGGCCTATTTGCTGCCTGAATTTACCAAAAACACCGGTTATGAAGTGCACGTGATTGCCACGGGTACCGGCAAAGCGTTACAACATGGCCGCAATGGTGATGTGGATTTAGTCATGACCCACGCCCCAGAAGCCGAAGCAAAATTTGTTGCCGATGGTTTTGGTTACCAGCCACGTCAATTGATGATGAATGATTTTGTGATTATTGGTCCAAGCCAAGATCCGGCAGGGCTAGCTCAAGCAAAAGACATGAATGACGCCATGGTACGCATTGCCAATCATGGTAAATTTGTCTCTCGTGGTGACGACTCTGGCACTCATATTAAAGAATTAGAGATGTGGCAACTGGCTGGGATCACTCCAGACTTCAAAGGATACAGTGCCATTGGCCAGGGCATGGGCCCAGCATTATTAACAGCCGATCAAATGGACGCCTATTTATTGGCAGATCGTGGTACTTACCTCGCCTTTTTAGACCGAGTAAGCTCTACCATTACGTATGAAGGTGCCGAAGCATTAGCAAACCCTTATCAGGTAATTTTGATCAACCAACAAAAATACCCTGATCTGAACCACTCTGGAGCTCAAGCTTTGAGTGATTGGTTGGTGAGCGAGCAAGGCCAACAAATGATCAACGGCTTCTTAGTGAACGGTAAGCAACTGTTCCAAGCCACTTATCAAGCCGAGAATTAATGAACCAAAGTTTGATGAGCCATATCCTAGATGGGATATGGCTATTACTCCGCTTTGACGCCGATGTTTGGGAAATCATCGGCGTCTCTTTTTCTGTTTCCATCAAAGCGCTGATTTTAGCGCTGCCACCCGCGATATTAATCGGCTTTGGTTTGGCCGTACGCCAATTCCCTGGGCGCTGGTTACTGGTGTCACTTTTCCAAACCATGCAAGCCATCCCAACCGTTGTAATCGGTTTAATGGTTTATATGATGCTGTACCGATTCGGGCCGCTGGGGGAATTACGCTGGTTATTTACCCAAAATGCCATGATTTTGGCTCAGTTCTTATTGGCTTTTCCATTGCTTGTTTCCCTGTCTTACGGTGCTTTTGCCGGAGCCGATTGGCGGGCTTGGGAAACCGCAAGAACCTTAGGCGCCAGCCGCATTCGTGCTTTTGGAGTGCTGTGTAACGAATTAAAAGCCACGTTAATCGTTGCGCTGATCAGCGGCTTTAGCCGCATCATTACCGAAGTAGGAGCAGCGATGCTGGTTGGTGGCAACATTCAGCATGTTACTCGGAACATTCCGACTGCAATCTCATTAGAAACCAGTAAGGGAGCCTTTTCTCAGGCGATTGCACTGGGTACTGTGTTATTGTTACTGGCATTGATTCTGAATTTTGCAGTGGGCCAGCTGCATCGTCAAAGCGACCGTTTGGCGCGAGGTTAATAAATGTTGATTGCTTGCCAAAACTTGGCGACTACTTTTGAGCAGCGAACGCTTTTTAAAGAGATTTCTCTCCAATTGCACGCGGGGCAATCGGTTTGGTTACAAGGGGAAAATGGCGCGGGGAAAACCACCTTATTGAAACTGCTCAGTAAGCTCACCAAGCCACAACAAGGTCACGTTAAACATTTTGGCCAAGCGGCCAAGCCCGGCGGCGTGATTTATCTGCATCAACAGCCCTATTTGTTTGCCGGAACCGTACACAGCAACCTGTTATTTGGTCTAAAATCGCTGCCTTTAAGCCGAGCTAAACGCCAGCAAGCATGCCAACAAGCGTTAGATCTTGCTCAACTTAACCACTTAGCGGATCGCAGTGCACAGGTGTTATCAGGCGGTGAACGCCAACGTTTAGCATTAGCTCGAGCTTGGGTAATGAACCCCGTCGCACTATTACTGGATGAGCCTAGCGCCAATTTAGATCCCATCTCATTGGCGTTAATTACCCAGATGGTCGCCCAATTACAACAACAGGGATGTGCACTGATTATTACCAGCCATCAGCAAACGTCATTAACGGCGTTATGCCAAGAGCACTGGCGATTAGCTGAGGGTAAATTAGTGTGCCATTCACCACAGGAGAGTGTCGCATGAATCTCCCACAGCTCACGCTTGTGATCTTAGCTGGCGGCCAAGCCAGCCGTATGCACGGTATTGATAAAGGGCTGATCACCGTAGCAGGTCAGCCCATGGTACAGCATGTACTAACACGGCTGGCCGCCGACACACGACCGACCGTTTTGATCTCCAATCGCAACCAAGCACAATACCAAGCGTTGGGCCATCCCGTTTATGCTGATGAAATTCCCGATTATGCTGGGCCATTGGCTGGGATCTGCCGGGGCTTGCAAGTCGCCACCACCCCCTTTGTCTTGGTTGTGCCTTGCGATACTCCCTGCCTTCCTGTGGATTTAGCCGAACGGATGTTGGCCCAGCAGCAGCAGGATCAAGCGGACATTGTCATCGCTTGCGACGAGCAACAAAATCATCCAGTTATCATGTTATTGCGGCGCGAACTGCGAGACTCATTAGAACAATTTTTAGCGAGCGGTGAACGAAAAGTGATCCGCTGGTGCCAACAGCACCATTTGGTGTTTTGCAAATTTGCCGGCCAAGCCACGGCTTTTGCCAACATTAATACTCCTGAACAACAGCAGTTGTTAGAACAGCAATTGCTTAGCAATAACCCGAGGTTTCTATGACGTTGGATCACCTGCTGGCTGACTGCCGTGTCCCTGTATTGGGGATCTGTGCCTACAGCGGTACCGGTAAAACCACTTTACTTAAACAACTGTTACCACGCCTCAATCAACGTGGTTTAAAAGTGGCCGTACTCAAACACGCGCATCATAATTTCGAAGTCGATAAACCTGGCAAAGACAGTTACGAATTGCGCAAATCGGGCGCAGATCAAATGTTAATCGCTTCTTCTCAGCGTCAAGCCTTAATGATGGAGCGCCCTGTTGATGGCGATCCAGATTTAAAAGAGTTACTTGCGCTAATCGATCAACGCCACATTGATTTAATTCTCGTCGAAGGCTTCAAGCGCTTACCACTGCCCAAACTGGAATTGCACCGCAAAATTGTGGGCAAACCCTTTGTGTTTGAGCACGATCCAAACGTACTGGCAATCGCCTGTGATGCAGAGACGCTGCTGCCAAATGCCTGCACCTTGCCGCGTTTAGATATTAACCACATTGATGAAGTTGGCGATTTTATTCAGGCATTTATTCAACAATGGCAGCCGGTTATCGCCCAACCATTTGGAGCCAGTACCCCCAAAGTAGACAACCGTGATCGCCCAGAAGCCCCAAGCTGTGACAGCCTCCAACCGCCACAATTATCGGTGCAACAAGGTTTGGATCGGATTTTAGCCAGTGTAACGCCACTCACCGCAACCGAAACTGTGCTCCTTCACGAAGCCCGGACGCGCATTTTAGCCCATGACGCCATCAGCCCAATCAATGTACCACAACACACCAACGCGGCCATGGATGGGTACGCTTGTGCTTGGCAAGGACAGCAACACTATCGGGTGGTTGGCAGCGTCTTCGCCGGCCACGCTTATCCATATCCATTGCAAGCCGGTGAAGCCGTTAAGATCATGACAGGGGCACCGCTGCCACAAGGTGCAGATACGGTGATCATGAGTGAAATGGCCACGTTGCAAAAGGACAGTGTTTCTTTTAGTGATGACGTCGTACTGGGCGATCACGTCCGTCAGGCTGGGGAAGACATCGCCAGCGGCGCCTGTGCGCTGAGCGCAGGTACACGCATTACACCTGCTGCCGTTGGTTTGCTGGCCTCTTTAGGCCTGGCACAGGTTACGGTGATCCGACGCCCTAAGGTGGCAATATTTTCCACCGGTGATGAGGTCTGCTCGCCGGAAGGCCCCTTAGCGAAAAACAGCATTTATGATGCCAATCGCTACTCATTGCACAGCTTATTGCGTCAACTCGATTGCGACGTGCTCGATTTGGGGATCATTGAAGATAACCAAACTAAAATGGAGCAGGTTCTACTGAACGCCGCCAGCCAAGCCGATGTCATCATCACTTCGGGAGGCGTTTCGGTCGGTGATGCCGATTTTATCAAAGGTGCCTTAGCGGCAACTGGCCACGTTGATTTTTGGAAAATCGCCCAACGCCCTGGACGTCCGCTGGCTTTTGGCCACATCCAAAACCGCTTATTCTTTGGTTTACCTGGCAATCCTGTCGCCACAATGGTGGCCTTTTTGCAGTTTGTCCAACCCACCTTACGTAAACTGGCCGGTGAGCACCAATGGCAGCCAACATTGCTGCGTGCGATCGCCACCACAAAGCTGCGCAGCCGTGTTGGCCGAACTGAATTCACTCGCGGTACTATATCGCTAGGGCCAGCAGGACAACTGGAAGTTTGTTCCACCGGTGCCCAAGGCAGTGGCATGCTAAGTTCTATGGTGCAAGCAAACTGTCTGATTATTATTGAAGAATCACAAGGATCTGTGGCTGTAGGCGATGCGGTATGGGTTCAACCCTTTGCCGATCTGCTCTAAATCGTTTTACGTTGAGTTGCCACTATGACTTTAGCTGATGGTTTTGGCCGCAAGATTGACTATTTGCGTCTTTCGGTTACCGACCGCTGTGACTTTCGCTGCATCTACTGCATGGATGAAGATCCAAAGTTTCTCCCCCGTAATGAAGTACTCACACTCGAAGAGCTTGAGCTCATCGCACGGGCTTTTACCGAGCTTGGTGTCCGCAAAATTCGCCTCACCGGCGGAGAACCTTTGGTACGCTCCGATCTAGTGACCTTAGTGCACAAGCTCTCGCAACTGCCGGGGTTAGAAGACTTGTGTATGACCACCAACGGCTCTCGTTTAACCAAATTTGCCCAGCCTCTGGCTGACGCGGGGTTAATGCGTTTAAACATCAGCTTGGACACATTAGATCCCGAAAAATTTCAAGCAACAACCCGTAATGGCCAACTGGATCGCGTGCTTGATGGGATCCGCAGTGCTCAGCAAGCGGGCTATCAGCGCATTAAACTCAATGTTGTTGCCATTAAAGGCAACAATGACGATGAAGTAGTAGCACTGGTGAATTTTGCTCAAGAGCAACAAGTCGACATCACCTTTATCGAAGAAATGCCTTTAGGGATCTTACAAACCGACCGGCGCGACCACACTTTACTTACCAGCGATCAAGTGCAAGCGCGCTTGGCCCCCCATTTTGAGCTCTATCCAACGACCGAACAAACCGGCGGCCCAGCCCGTTATTACCGCATCAAAAACAGCGATATTCGAATTGGCTTTATTAGCCCTCATAGCCACAATTTCTGTGGCGACTGCAACCGCGTGCGTGTAACGACCACAGGCGAACTTTTGCTGTGCCTAGGTAATGAACAATCGGTGGATTTACGTAAAATCGTCCGCACTTACCCAAACGATACCGAGCAACTTAAAGCCGCAATCTGCCAAGCCATGAACGTTAAACCGGAAAAACATCACTTTAGCACAGGAGCTGAAACCCAAATTCTGCGCTTTATGAGCCATACCGGCGGTTAAGGTGATTAGACCCCTGATATACCAAGAGCGCCGATGAGGCGCTCTTGGTATATCAGGGGCAATACATCCGCTTACGTAATCATCCGCGCTTGATGAGGCAAAGCCAGCGAGATCAACGTTGTTATCGCTAAAAACAGCACCGATACCCACAAGCAAGCGGCAAAGCCCGCCCACTGGAACAAAAAACCGGAAAGAATCGTCCCCAACAGCCGCCCCATGGCATTGGCCATATAATAAAACCCCACATCCAGCGACACACCATCCGCGCCGGCGTAATGCACAATTAAAAAAGAGTGTAAGCTCGAATTAATCGCGAAAACTGCCCCGAATAACAGCAGCCCGCCAATGATGCTGAGCTCCGGTTGCCACTGCCATTGGGTAGCCAGTGCTACAAGAGCAGTCACCACAACCAAGACACTAGCCCACAACAAAGCACTGCGGCCATCTGGAATCGCCTGCGCGACACCACGTCCCGTCAAACGTGGGGCTATCCCTTGAACAAGCCCATACGCAATGACCCAAGTCGCCATAAAACCACCC
>JAWXTX010000085.1:0-11577 GCA_044433165.1 Ferrimonas sp.
GCCTGTCACGCCGGGGGTCGCGGGTTCGAGTCCCGTCCACTCCGCCATTATTTGCAAGAGCCTGTTTCGAAAGAAACAGGCTTTTTTGCGTTTGGTTTTTGGGTATTGAAAAAGTTCTGCGTGATGGATGAAGCGCGTAATTAGAGCGTATTGAGCTTTTGCGGCGTATGCTGTGATGATTATCGGTGACAAGGATTGATGCATGCGAATTGAAATGCTGTGTACGGGCGAAGAAGTTTTGTCTGGTCAGATAGTGGATAGCAATGGCGCTTGGGTTGGGCAGCGCTTATTAGAAGTGGGGCTGGAGCTTCATTCTCGATTAACCGTCGGGGATCGCTTGATGGATTTAACCGCTGCTTTCGAGCGTAGTGCTGGTGTGGCTGATCTGGTTTTAATCAATGGCGGCTTAGGACCAACGGCAGATGATCTCTCTAGTACGGCGATGGCCGCGGTGATGGGCGTTGAGCTGAAGCTTAATTCTACTTGGTTAGCGCGCATCGAGCAGTGGTTTGCGAACAGTGGTCGTGAGATGACTTCGAATAATCGCAAGCAAGCTTATTTACCAGATGGAGCGGTCATGATTGACAACCCTGTTGGTACTGCTTGTGGCTTTCGGGTTTGTTGGCGAGGCACGTGGTTTGTGTTTACCCCTGGCCCTCCGCATGAATTAAAAACCATGTTCAATGAGCAGCTCTTGCCGTGGCTGCAAAAGCATTATGTCATTGAAGCGCCAGTTGAGCTTTATCGCTTATTGACAACCGGTAGTGGTGAATCAGCGCTTGCGCAAAAGTTAAATTCTGTTGAGCTACCGCCTGAGCTTGAATTGGGCTATCGCGCTTCAATGCCTTATATCGAGATTAAATTATTGCGTCGAGGTGCGATAGCCGATGCTCGCTGGCAGCAGGTATTGCAACAGATCCGTGTGCAGTTAGGCGAAAACTGGGTTGGCGATAATGTGGTTAGCGTTGCTGAGCGCTGCCATCAGTTACTTTTGGCTCAAGGAAAAACATTAACTATAGCGGAGTCTTGCACTGGCGGTTTAGTGGCCAGTGAATTAGTGGCTTTTCCTGGTAGTTCTGCTTATTTATTAGGAAGTTGGGTTACGTATAGTAATCAAGCTAAGCAGCAAGAGCTCGCGGTGACGGCCACCTCTTTGTCGGATTATGGTGCGGTATCACTGCCGGTGGTGATTGAGATGGCTTGTGGTGCTCGGACGAAATTGCAGAGCGACTTTGGGCTGAGCATCAGTGGTATTGCTGGTCCCGATGGCGGTACAGAGGATAAACCCGTGGGCATGGTGTGCCTGGCATTGACTTTTAATGGTGGCCATGTGGCTCAAACGTTGCAATTTAATGGTCGGCGCTTAGGTCGCAATGGCGTCCGCGCATTTGCGACAACCATTGCTTTAGATATGTTGCGGCGCCAGCTACTTGGCGAGTCGCCACTAGCACAATATGACTACCTTACCCGAGTTGAGTCGTCTCAAGGTTGAAGGATGAATTGTAAGTAGCCGGGGTTCACGTTTATTTGTTGCCCAAAACGCCCTAAGAGGTCTTGGCGCCAGTCGGTTTGATCTAAAGAATAGATCGGCTGGCCAGAGAGAATGACGTTAAGCCAAGCACTCAGCTCGCCACTAAGCGGCTGTAACAGCCATTCTACTTGTTTCGGAGTGGTAGAGAACCTAGTGAGTTCTACGTCTTTTAAATAGATGGCCTGCTTGTGACTATCATAATAGGGCTGAGCTTCGACTTGCAGGGTTAACATGGCTTGTAACGGCATAATGGGCGTTTCAAGCCGAATGGCTGCATCACTGATTAAAGTAATTTTATTCGGAGTACTACCAATGGTTACTTGAGCACTATTTAAATTAAGTTCAACACCCATTGGCCCAGAATATTGCAGCGTTTGTTTGCTCAACTCCTTATTCAAATAATGTTGGAGCTCTACTTCAGTAATGTTATAGCTGGTCGAACAGGCCGCCAGTAAGACACTGGCGGCGATGATCAAGGTTTTTAACCGTTGCATGTTTATCCTGTATTACGTAGTCCTGCTGCAATCCCAGCAATGGTCAGCATTAAGGCTTGGCGTAAGTGTTCACTGTCATCCTCATTACGCACACGACGCAATAATTCTGCCTGCAAGAAATTCAGCGGATCGATGTAAGGGTGGCGCATGGCTACCGATTCTTTGTTCCACGGTGTTGCGTCCATCAGATGCGAGTTTTGGGTAATATCTAAGACACACTCAATGCCCAATTGCAGACGCTGGCGTAGATCTTGCCCTAAATGGTGCAGGCTTGCATCAACCAATAGTTGCTCGTAATAGCGCGCTAAATTGGGTTCAGCTTTGGCATACACCATTTCCAACATTGATAAACGTGTCCGAAACAGCGGCCACTGTTGGAACATCTCTTGTAATGCTTCCCGTTTTCCTTGCTTTAGAAGTTCAGCCAATCCTTCACCTGCACCTAGCCATGCGGGCAGATTCAGACGATTTTGAGTCCATGCAAAAATCCAAGGGATCGCGCGTAATGATTCTACGCCACCGTCGATTTTACGTTTGGCTGGGCGACTACCTAGCGGTAAAGCAGCCAGTTCTTTTTCGGGAGTGGCAGCCCTGAAATAAGGTACAAAGTCGGGCTCTTGCCAAACCATTTGGCGATAGAAATCGACCGAATGATTAGCTATTTCATCCATCATTGTGCGCCATTCAGCCTTTGGCTCTGGAGGCGGTAATAATGTGGCTTCCAGTGCTGCTGAGGTATAGAGCGCCAATGATTGTACAGCAACTTTTGGTGCACCAAATTTAAAGCGGATCATCTCTCCTTGCTCGGTAACCCGTAACCGACCGTCTACTGAGCCTGGGGGCTGGGATAGAATGGCTTCGTGCGCTGGGCCACCGCCACGTCCAATACTGCCACCACGCCCATGGAAGAGGGTTAAAGCAATATTGGCTTCTTGCGCGATGGCAACTAAGGCTTCTTGGGCTCGGTATTGTGCCCATGAAGCAGCCATAACGCCGGCATCTTTGGCCGAGTCGGAATAGCCAATCATCACTTGCTGTTTGTTGCGACAGTAACCGCGGTACCAGTCAATGCTAAAGAGCGTTTGCATGACGTCACTGGCGTTATCGAGATCGCTCAGAGTTTCAAATAACGGCACAATCGGAATGGCATAAGTGCAATTACATTCTTTGAGTAAAAGCGCGACGGCTAAGACATCCGAAGGGGCGGTTGCCATTGAAATAACGTAAGAAGAGAGTGCATCACGGCATTGTTCAGCGACCATTTTGCAGGTGTCGATCACTTCTTTGGTGTCGGCCGATGGCTCCCATTGATGTGGGATCAGCGGCCGTTTATTAGAGAGCTCTCGCAATAAGAAACTTTGCTTTTCTTCTTCGTTCCAATGGTTATAGTCGCCCAACCCGAGACAACGGGTGATCTCCGCTAAGGCATCAGCATGGCGCTCTGAATTTTGGCGCACATCAACACGCACCAAAGTGCAGCCAAAGGCATGTACTCGGCGTAATGTATCTAGCAATAAGCCATTGGCAATCAGGTGCATGCCACATTGATTGAGGCTGTCATAGGCCATTTGTAGTGGCGTTAATAAGTCGTCGTTGCACCAAATCAGCTGTTCAGTCGTAAGCTCTGGCTGATGCCCTTCTAAGCAGTGTTGCAAGTATTCTTGTGTCAGTTCAAGCTTGGTGCGCAATTGCCGTAATAACGCTCGATAAGGCTCATGCTCTGTTGCAACGTGTTGCAGCAGAGCTGAATCGGCTTTATTCATTGAAAGCTGGCTTATCAGCTGCTTAATGTCATCAATATAAAGAGTGGTGGCCGTCAGGCGGTTTCGCAGCAAAACCTCTTGGGTTACCACTGCTGTAACGAAGGGGTTGCCATCACGGTCGCCGCCCATCCAACTGGAGAATTTAATGGGCGAAATGTGCGGTGGTAATTGCATGCCCGTTTGTTGATGCAGTTGTTCGCTGAGCTGGCGTAAAAATTCGGGTACGGCATCCCATAAGCTGGCTTCTACGGTGGCTAATCCCCAGCGGGCTTCATCTACGGGTGTGGGCCGTTGAACGCGCATTTCGTTAGTGTGCCAAATCTGGGCAACTAATTGACGCAACTGTAGGGTATTACGAAAGCGTTCCTGTTCAGAAAACTGAGGATTTTCACGTTCGCCTAAACAATTAATCAGCGACATATATTTGCTGATCATGGTGCGGCGGGTGATCTCGGTTGGGTGAGCGGTGAGCACTAGATCGATTTCGAGGTTTTCTAATTCAACGAGTAACTGCTCTGGTGATAGCTGTAATTTACCGTTGAGTAAACGCTGCATGAGTTTACCGACGGGATCCGGCACGCAGATCAGTTCATCACAATCTCGAGAGATGGAGTGAAATTGCTCTGCAATGTTGGTGAGATTGAGAAACTGGTTAAAGGCGCTTGCAAAAGGAACTAGCTCTTGATCTTCGAGTTTGCCTAAAATTGAAAGTAATTCACCACAGGCATGATCATCTCCATTCCGTGAAGATTTTGACAGTTTACGCACGTCTTCAATTCGGTTTAGAAACTCAGAGCCTAAATCGGCTTCAATCGTCTCGCCTAGAATCGTACCTAATAGATGCACGTTCGATCGCATTTGCGCATACATGTCTGCCATACGCTGTTCTCTCCTTGGATGTGAATTTGAACGTTGGAATAGTGTGTCTTTGATGCGTGTTGGTCAAGCATCACGCGATGGCTGGGTTGGGTAAAAGTTATTATGTGGTGTGTTTTTCATAGAACATTGTAATTTTGTTACGAGCTGGATTCATATATTTATGCGAAACTCTTGCATATAAAATCGTTTTTTCATATGGTTAGCGCGTTGAAGATTACCGTTGAACTTTGCTCAAACTAGGCTCAAATTACGGATTCTGCCGCAATAACATTAAAAGGGCGGCGAGGATTGAGAAGCGATTAATTTGAGCGACTGAGCATAAGATAAGGAAGACAAGGAACAGAATTATGATTCAAGTCGCGATCGTTGGTGCATCCGGTTATACCGGTGCGGCTTTAGCTCAATTGTTATGGGCACACCCGCATTACCAGCTCAGTCATTTATTCGTATCTCGTAATAGTTTGGATCGAGGCAAAACATTAGCGCAATTGTACCCAACCAATTTGGCGGGGGAATTAACGCTGCAGCCGCTGGGCAAAGAGGATGCGAAACAATTGCATGGAGTTGATGCGGTTTGTTTGGCGGTTGAGCATGAAGTTGCCGCCCAGTTAGCGCCCATTTTATTAGCTCAAGGGATCACGGTGTTTGATCTTTCCGGTGGCCACCGCTTTTGTGATCCGAGCGTATACCCTAAATTTTATCAATTTGAACATCCTTCACCTGAGTGGTTACAACAAGCCGTTTATGGCTTGGCAGAATGGCAAAGCGAGCGTCTTGCTCGCGCACAATTAATTGCTGTGCCTGGCTGTTATCCCACAGCCTCTTTGCTGGCACTGAAGCCGCTTGCCCAGCAACAGTTGATTGCACCCAATAGTCGCCCTGTTATTAACGCCACCAGTGGTGTGAGTGGGGCAGGTCGCAAGGCATCGATGACCAATGCTTATTGTGAAGTTAGCCTGATGCCTTATGGGGTGTTGAACCATCGCCATCAGCCAGAAATTGAACAGCAACTGGGCCATCAGGTCGTGTTTACCCCTCATTTAGGCGCATTTAAACGTGGCATTTTAGCCACGATTACGGTGCAAACAGCTCCTGGTGTGACGGCCGCGGACATTGAAGCCGCTTATGGCTGTTATCAAGGCAGCAGCATTGTGCGGTTATTGCCCGCGGGACAATGGCCTAAAGTCGATGATGTTGCCTATACAAACCAATGTTTATTGAACTGGCAATTTGATGTAGAGCGGCAAGTATTAGTCGTGTGCAGTGCCATTGATAATGTGCTCAAAGGTGCCGCTAGCCAAGCAGTACAATGCATGGATATTCGTTTTTCAGGGAAGTTTCAATGATGCAGCCAGTTGTTGTTAAAGTTGGTGGTACGCTGTTGGATTGTTGCAGCAGCATGAACCGTTTATTCAATGCGATTGGGGAGTTACAGCAACACGGTTGGCATCCAGTTCTCGTGCATGGCGGCGGTGTTCTCATTGATCATTACCTCACGGCCTTCAATGAAGAGACCGTTAAACTTGATGGCTTACGGGTAACAACTGACAACCAAATGCCATTGGTTGCTGCTGCTCTAGCTGGCGATGCCAATACGGCTTTGGTGGCGGCGGCTATTAAGGCTGGATTGCAGCCAGTTGGTTTGTCGTTGGCGGATGGCGGCATGGTTACCGCCCGCCGGTGTCGTCCTGAGTTAGGCTGGGTTGGGGAAGTTGAGGCCAATTGTGATCAACTGCTCAAGACTTTGCTGACGCTGGGCATGTTGCCCGTAATTAGTTCAATTGCTGTAGATTTTCAAGGGCATAGACTCAACGTTAATGCTGATGATGCTGCGGT
Organism: Ferrimonas sp.; assembly: GCA_044433165.1. GTDB lineage: Bacteria > Pseudomonadota > Gammaproteobacteria > Enterobacterales > Shewanellaceae > Ferrimonas. The sequence goes on from JAWXTX010000085.1 coordinate 6,504, forward strand.
AGTGGTGAGCCAATTGCTACGTGCGCCTTTGGTGTTGTTGTCTGATGTTGCTGGCGTGCTTGATGGTTCGGGTGCGCTGATCGCGCATTTAGATCGCACCTTGGCAGAGCAATTAATCGTGGAACAGGTGATCCAAGGTGGCATGAAAGTCAAAGTTCTGTCTGCGTTTAGTGCAGCACAGACAATTCAAAATGATGTGGTCATTGCAAGCTGGCGTTCTCCTGAGTTGTTGGCGGGCTTGGCGCATGGTCAATCGGTAGGTACGTTAATTAAGGCGCAGGGACACGAATGAAACACCTTCTTTCGATTAAAGATTTAAGTGCTGAGCAGATCCTGAATTTGATTGAGCTTGGACGCACACTCAAACGGGATTATCTGCCCTATCAAACGGCTTTAGCCGGTAAGAGTGTGGTGACCTTATTTGAAAAGCCAAGCTTACGTACTCGGGTTACGTTTGATATTGGCGTGAATAAACTGGGTGGTCATACCCTTTATTTAGATCAGCAAAACGGGGCGCTAGGCGAGCGTGAAAGCGTGAAAGATTTCGCCTTGAATTTATCTCGTTGGTGCGATGCCATTGTGGCGCGGGTATTTAGCCATTCCAGTTTGGAACAATTAGCGCAATACGCCACCGTGCCGGTGGTGAATTCACTCTCGGATCTCTATCACCCTTGCCAAGGGTTAGCGGATTTTATGACGCTTGCTGAGCACCATAAAGATTTAAGTAAAGTGGCCTTAGGTTATGTGGGTGATGGCAATAATGTGACTCATTCATTAATGATCGCCGCCGCAAAACTGGGCGCGAAGATGGTGGTGGTGTGTCCCCCTGGACATTTTCCCGATGGGCAAATTGTCCAGTTATGCCAGCAGATTGCCGCTACCTCTGGCGGCCAATTAATTTTGTCGAGCGACACCCGTGCACTGGAAGGTGTACATGCGCTGTATGCCGATACGTGGGTTTCAATGGGCGATGACACGCCATTAAGCCAAGTAAAGAAAACCTTTATGCCTTATCAAATTAATCAAGCATTGGTTGATAGTAGCGGTGCTCAGCAGGTACTGCATTGTCAGCCTGCGCATCGAGGCTATGAGATCAGCTCAGAAGTTATGGATGGGCCGAACTCGGTTATTTTTGATCAAGCTGAAAACCGGATGCACATTCAAAACGCAATTTTACTTACTTTGCTACAGGACTAAACAATGAAAAAAATTAATAAAGTGGTACTGGCTTATTCCGGTGGCTTAGATACATCGGCCATTATTCCTTGGCTTAAAGAACAGCATGACTGTGAGGTGGTGGCGTTTGTTGCAGACGTAGGCCAAGGCGCAGAAGAACTCGAAGGCGTTGAAGAAAAAGCCAAACAATCAGGTGCTTCAGCTTGCTACGTGGTGGATCTTAAAGAAGCCTTTGTGGGTGAATACGTCAACCCGATTTTACAAACGGGGGCGTTGTACGAGGGCACTTACTTACTTGGTACCGCAATGGCACGGCCAATTATTGCAAAAGCACAGGTTGAATTAGCCTTAGAAATTGGCGCCGATGCTTTGTGTCACGGCTGTACGGGTAAAGGCAACGATCAGGTGCGTTTTGAGTCTACTTACGCGGCACTGGCTCCCCATTTGGAAGTGGTTGCCCCTTGGCGTGAGTGGAGCATGCGCTCTCGCACTGATTTGCTGAACTATTTAGCCAGCAAGCAGATCCCAACGACAGCCAGTGCAGAAAAAATTTACAGCCGTGATGCCAACGCTTGGCACATTTCTCATGAAGGTGGCGAGTTAGAAAATCCTTGGTGTGAGCCAAGTGAGCAAGTCTGGACTTGGACTGTCGCACCAGAGCAAGCCCCTGATCAGGCTCAATACGTTAAATTATCCTTTACTAAAGGGATTTTGACCGCCGTAGATGATCAGGCATTAACCCCTTACCAAGCCCTAGCGCAATTGAATGAGACCGCCGCTGCGCATGGTGTGGGCCGCATTGATATCGTAGAAAACCGCTTAGTGGGTATGAAGTCCCGCGGTTGCTATGAAACCCCAGGAGGCACCGTTATTCATGCTGCACTGCGTGGTTTGGAAACTATGGTGTTAGATAAAGCCTCTTTTAAATTGCGTGAGCAGTTGGGGTTAGAGTTTTCACATGTGCTCTACGACGGCCGTTGGTTTACCCCTGTATCCAGCGCTATTTTAGCGGCTTGTGCCAGTTTAGCGAAAAAGCTTACCGGTGATATTGTTGTAAAGCTGTTTAAAGGCCAAGCAACGGTTGTACAACGTCAAAGTATTTACTCCCTGTATTCTGAGGCGTTTTCAACCTTTGAAGAAGACGAGGTTTACAATCAAAAGCATGCTGAAGGCTTTATTCGTCTTTACAGCTTGTCAAGCCGGATTGCGGCTACGAATAACAGCGGCGATCAGGAGTAATTCATGGCACTGTGGGGAGGCCGTTTCGCCGGCGCTGCGGATCAGCGGTTTAAAGTATTTAATGATTCACTGCCAGTGGATTACCGCTTAGTGCAACAAGACATTACCGGCTCTATTGCTTGGGCGGGTGCCTTGTTGCAAGTGGGCGTGCTGAATGAATTAGAGCATGGCTCATTGGTAAAAGCGCTGTATGAATTAAGCGAATCGGTGACCGATGAGCAAATTTTGACATCGGGTGCAGAAGACATTCACAGTTTTGTGGAGTCAGCTCTGATCGATAAAGTGGGTGATTTAGGTAAAAAATTACACACCGGCCGTTCGCGAAATGATCAAGTTGCGACGGATCTGAAGCTGTGGTGTAAGAACCAAGGTGATGACATCGTTGAAGCGTTGATGAAAGTGCAGCAGCATCTCTTGCAGTTAGCACGTCGAGAAGCACAAACGGTTCTGCCTGGCTACACCCACTTACAACGAGCCCAGCCTATTACCTTCGGACACTGGTGTTTGGCCTATGTTGAGATGGTTGAGCGTGATTTAACGCGTGTGAAAGATGCGTTACAGCGTTTGGATAGCTGCCCACTAGGCAGTGGTGCCTTAGCCGGTACCGCTTACGCTATAGATCGTCAAGCGCTGGCGGAAGCGCTGGGTTTTGGACGTGCAACGAATAACAGTTTAGATTCGGTATCGGATCGTGATCATGTTATTGAGTTATGTAGTGCTGCTGCCATTTCGATGATGCATTTATCACGTCTGGCGGAAGATCTGATCTTCTACAACAGTGGCGAGGCAGGTTTTATTGAGTTGTCCGATGCAGTCACATCAGGCTCTTCGTTAATGCCGCAAAAGAAAAATCCAGATGCGTTGGAGCTCATTCGAGGCAAAAGTGGCCGAGTGTACGGATCTTTAATTGGGGCCTTAACGGTGATGAAAGCATTGCCTATGGCCTACAACAAAGACATGCAAGAGGACAAAGAAGGCTTATTTGACACCATTGATACTTGGCTGGCCTGTTTAGACATGCTGACATTGGTATTGGATGGTTTGAAAGTAAACCACCAGCGCGCACTACTTGCTGCTCAACAAGGTCACGCGAATGCCACCGAGTTGGCCGATTATCTAGTGGCAAAAGGCATGCCATTCCGTGAGGCGCACCATGTTGTTGGTGAGGTGGTCTTAGCGGCGATTGAAGCAGGTAAAGCCTTAGAAGAATTGGATTTGCCTACCTTACAGCGCTTTAGCAATGTTATTGACAGCGATGTGTATCAGCATTTGACGATTGATGCAACGCTATCAAAGCGGATAGCGAAAGGCGGCACTTCGTTATCTCAGATTGAACAAGCCCTAAATTGCCAAGTTAAGCCGCTTTACGATGCGATGGCTTCGGTGTTAGATCAAAGCCATGAGCGTTTAAATGCGCATAAAGCGGAACTGTTATCCGTGCGTGCGGCTAAGTTGGCGGATGTGGATCACATCAAAGCGATTAACGATCATTGGGTACGTACTGGCGATACTCTGCCTCGTAGCCGCGATCAGATCCTATTAGATATTCTCGACTTTGTTGTCGCAGAAGTGAATGGTCAAGTGGTTGGGTGTGCGTCGTTGTATATCTATGAAACGGGCTTAGCAGAAATGCGCAGCGTCGGGATCTCACCAGGTTACCACGGTCAAGGGCAGGGTCGAGCATTGGTGGATTTTACCATTAAGCGAGGTCGCGATCTGGGGCTTGAACGATTAATTGTATTAACTCGTGTGCCAGATTTCTTCCGCAAAATGGGCTTTGTGGATACCACCAAAGATCTGTTACCAGAAAAAGTGATCAAAGATTGCGATCTGTGCCCACGTAAAGACGCTTGTGATGAAGATGCCTTAGTTTATTACTTTGCATAAAGTACAGGCTTAAGGTTGCTAAGCGCGACCGAACTAACATCCTCCATGCCAACATTGGCTGGGGGATTTTTTTATTTACGGATTGGCTGATGAGATTCGTGCTTTTATTTTGATGGAGCGAAAACGCATTGTTGGCGGTGTGATAAAGATTGACTCCTGTTTTCAGGATGACATTTGGGGCATAAAAAATCCGAAGCCAGAGTGGCTTCGGATGTTGGGATCATTGTTGTGCTTAGCGCTTTAGCAATGCAACAGAGATGGCTTAGAAAAGCTCATCTTCTTCGCGGACTGCCGTGCCATCAGCGGAAGTCGTACGGTGGAGATCCACCATTTCTGTTGGCACCGTCCCTTCAATAAAATACTCATACATGGATGAAGCATCATTGCGCGTTGATAATTTCCCCGTGGCGTTATCAATGCGGGCCCGTGCAATGCCGAGCGGTGGCGAGATGGTTTCAACTGGGACGTCTTTAAGGTAAGCCGCCATAAAGTGATTCCACGCCGGTCCTGCACTTTTGGCACCGGATTCTGACGCAGAGATTTGATTTTGTGGGCCGTTGGCATCCCAACTGGTATAACCTAGCTTACGGGAGTAATTGTCAAAACCCATCCAAGAGGTTGCCACAATGCCTGGACCGTAACCACTAAACCAGGTGTCGCCAGCATCGTTGGTGGTACCGGTTTTTCCACCAATGTCGTGACGCTTCATCAGACGAGAAGCACGCCAAGCTGTGCCACTCCAGCCTGTGCCTGCATTCCAGTTCCCCCCCCC
>JAWXTX010000086.1:0-11365 GCA_044433165.1 Ferrimonas sp.
AACTGATGAAGGTGGTTAAGGCAGCACCTTTGGTGCCACGTTCTTCTTTGTCAATTTGGATGATGACTTCTTGACCTTCTTTGATCGCCTCTTTAATGGTTGGGCGGCCTTTTTGGGTCGGGTTGATGAAGTACTCTCGAGCGATCTCTTTTAACGGTAAAAAGCCATGACGCTCTGCACCGTAGTCGACAAAAGCAGCCTCTAAAGAGGGTTCTACGCGGGTTACTTTCCCCTTGTAAATATTAGCTTTTTTTTGTTCATGACCTGGGCTTTCGATGTCCAGATCATAGAGGCGCTGGCCATCCACCAGTGCAACACGCAACTCTTCGGATTGAGTTGCGTTGATCAGCATTCTTTTCATTAGGTAACAGAATCCATTTTCTGCCACCGCACACAGATGTTGCCCGGACAAAATCCGGCACCCCACGGAATATTCGCAACCTCGCGGTTGGCAATGGAGGAGTGGAGGATGATAACGCGGCCGATGTTATCTTGGCACGTTACTCACAAGAGCAGGCTGCTGTGGGTCTGACCACAGATGTTCTTTGTGCCTGTTTGTCCTCGATAAAGTACTAAGTACTAGTTAACCGCATTTGCCGTTAACCAAATATGTTCTCTGTTGCCGGTCGTTTCCGGCAGCACCTGTAAGCGGTCGCGATTTTTAGTAAAAGTCGTCATTTTTGGTGGGAGTTTGGAGACCATCATTGGCTTGTGTTGCCTTAACCGGGCCACAAGATAAGAGCTGTGGGCTTATCGGCCTGATGGTGGCGTGCATAATTTATACAACGCAATTTAACCCATCACTCCACAATGGTTGTTTATTCAGCAAACCTTGCCAGAATCAACCATTGATGGCAGAAAGAATAGCAAGATCATTGGCAACCAGCAATCTACAATGCATGGAGTTTTGGGCTAGCAGGAGAAGTCGGTACAATAGTGTTATGAATGCAGTAGAACAAACCGTAACACCCCAAGTTCAGTGGGTGACCATTACCGATGACCATGCCGGTCAACGAATCGACAATTTTTTAATCACGTATTTAAAAGGTGTGCCCAAAAGCTTGATCTATCGTCTGTTGCGTAAAGGCGAAGTACGAGTGAATAAAAAGCGAATTAAACCAGAATACAAACTGACAGAAGGGGATGAGCTGCGTATCGCTCCGATCCGAGTGAGTGAGTCTAAGCCGGACGCTTTGCCAAGCGCCAATCTCGATAAAGTGAAGCAACTAGAAAAGCACATCATTTATGAAGATAGTGTGATGTTGGTTCTTAATAAACCGTCGGGTATCGCCGTTCATGGCGGCAGCGGTTTAAATTTTGGCGTTATTGAAGCATTGCGAGCATTGCGCCCTCAAGATCGTAATTTGGAACTGGTGCATCGCATTGATCGCGCTACTTCTGGGTTATTGATGGTGGCGAAAAAACGCTCGGCATTAAAGCATCTGCAAGAGCAATTGCGCCAAAAAACCATGCGTAAGCAGTATCAATGTTTGGTTAAAGGGCGTTGGCCAGAGCGACGACGCGCCATTCAAGCCCCTTTATTGAAGCGCGAGCTCAATAGCGGCGAACGAGCCGTATCAGTTTCTCCAGAGGGCAAGCCTTCGGAAACCCGTTTTAAAATATTGCAGCGTTTTGAGCGCGCAACCTTAATGGAAGCAAGCCCAGTAACGGGACGTACTCACCAGATCCGCGTTCATACTCAATATGCGGGACACCCAATTGCGTGTGATGAGCGCTATGGTGATGACCATTTCGATCATCAAATGAACCAGTTAGGGTTGAATCGACTGTTTTTGCATGCGTTTCGATTAACGTTTACGCATCCAGTGGATGAAAAAATCATGACTTTAGAGGCACCACTGGAGCCTAAATTATTGCAATTGATAAAAAAACTTGGAAAAGCGATCGACAATTAAATTTGTTGTTATCGTTATAAAATAGGGGTGCGGATGGCCTCAGTACGCTTAAAGCACATTGTGTTTGATTGGGATGGCACCTTACAAGACAGCATTAAGTACATTGTGCAAGCTTGGCAACAAGCCTGTTCGTTGTTGCAGCTACCTGTACCTGCGGCGGCGCAAATTAAGTCATTAATTGGATTGTCGCTTGCAGAATGTGCGCAGCGATTGCAGCCTCAACTCAGCGTGATGGAGCAGCAAATACTGATGCAGGCTTACCGAGAAGCTTATCGTGATCAAGAGCGCCAACCCGCGCCATTATTTGCTGGGATCCCTCTTTTGCTCAATCAGCTGCAGCAAGTGGGGATCTGTTTGACCATTGCGACGGGCAAGGGTCGACAAGGGCTGACCAGAGCAATGGCCAGCAGTGGCATTGAGCACTATTTTGTTGCCACTTGTACCGCTTGCGAAAGTGCTAGTAAACCGGCACCACAAATGGTGCTTATGCTTTGCCAGAGCGTGCAATGCTCACCAGCAGAAACCATGGTTATTGGTGATGCCTATGTTGATTTATGCATGGCCAATCGTGCTGGCGCTCGTGCCGTTGGGGTGAGTTATGGTGCCGGCACTTTGGCTGAGCTCCAACAGGCTCAGCCAGAGGCGATTGCCGATTCGCCTGCTCAGTTGGCGGGGTTATTACTTCGCTAATTCATATGGTTTGTGCTGCGCCAGCAGCACGTCTAGGCCTTCGACCTGCAGCAGTTCACCTAACGCTATCAGTGGTAACCCAATTAAGGTGTTGGGATCTCGCCCCTGCAAGCGTTCAAATAACATGATCCCTAATCCTTCACTTTTAAAGCTTCCAGCACAGTTATAAGGCTGTTCGGCTTGCAGATAGGCTTCAATTTGCGTATCTGAAAGGGATTTAAAGTGCACTTCGAAAGGCTCCACCAATTGATGGCTCTGACCATTCAAGCCATTAATCAGCGCAAGCCCAGTATAAAAAGTCACAATCTTGCCAGAGGCTTGTTGCAATTGCTGAACGGCATTTGGGTGATCCCCAGGTTTACCTAAAATTTGCCCATCCACAACTGCGACTTGGTCTGAGCCAATAACTAATGCATTCGGATAATGCTGCAAAACGGCTTGAGCTTTGGCTTGTGCTAAGCGGGAAACTAATTGAGGGGCAGTTTCATTAGGTAAGGGGGTTTCGTCCACATTAGGCTGAGCGCACTCAAAAGGAAGATTGAGTTTGGTTAAAATTTGACGCCGAAACGGGGAGGTTGAGCCAAGCACAATTTGCTGCATAAAACGAAAAGATCCACAGTGGATGAAAGGGAAAGGTAAGAGTAACAAAGCTCCGTACTTACACCAATAATTTGCCTTCGCTGTTGAAGGCTGGTCACTCCATTTTTGGTTATTGCAGAGGCAATTGGTTAGAGTCTGTGCAACTGTGGTTTGATCGATCTCCAAACTGCTATGGAATTGCTACGCTAGCCGTTGACAGCATCCCTGCAAACACGTAAAACGCAACGGCTCTGTAATTGCTTTTTGCAGCCAGTTCATTTTAACGAAATTAAAGCGGTTTCGTTTTGGTTTGGAAGAAAAGAAGTTGGGCAGAGAATCACACTGTTCGTCGCGGCGCTAACTGCCCTGAGCGAACTAAAATTGTTTTGACTCACTTTAGTTCAATCGGTAAACTCCGCCGCCATGCAAAAAGTACGAATTCCAGTAACGTTAAACCCTAAACGATGCGCTCAACGTCAACTTTCTTACGAAGGGATCCTTCCGAGTAAGGTGATGAAGCGTGTTAACGGGGCTAGCGCTGGCGACTGCACGGATCTTAACGTTTTCGTTGAGTGCGGCGTCGATGTTCAGGGGATAGTCTACCTTTCGGGGAAGGCTGTGACGGAGCTCACTCTGACATGTCAACGCTGTATGGAACCGGTTAAAATCCCTGTTGCAGTTGAATTCGCATTCAGTCCTGTGACTGATGATTCACAGATAGATGAGCTCCCGGACGCTTATGAGCCAGTCGAACTTGACGAAAATGGCGAAGTACAGCTCCACCAGTTAATTGAAGATGAAGTATTATTGGCTTTCCCCATTGTGCCTAGGCATAACGATGACAGCTGTAAGATGGCATCTCGCGATTTATCGGTGGGTAAAATAGCGGTTGCAGAGCCTGCTGATGAGCGTCCGAAGAACCCGTTCGCGGTGTTAGAAACTCTTAAGCGAAATTAAACTAGGAGATTGGGGCCATGGCCGTACAGAAAAGCAAAGTAACCCGTTCACGTCGCGGCATGCGTCGTTCACACGATGCATTAACCACTGCTCAACTGTCTGTTGATGCAACTTCCGGCGAGAAGCACCTGCGTCACCACGTGACTGCAGACGGTTTCTACCGTGGCAAAAAGGTAATCAACCTGTAAGGTTGTTATCAATTTGACCGGTCTAACCCTAGCGTTAGATGCAATGGGGGGCGATAACGGCCCTCATGTTACAGTGCCTGCAGCTTTGCAGGCACTGTTGCATTACCCTAACCTGAATTTAATTCTGGTAGGTGACAGCATTGCTATTGGCCAAATATTAAAGCGCCATAACGCCTTCGAATCCCCCCGACTGCAATTGCTGCATGCTGAGCAAGTCGTTCCCATGTCAGAACGGCCCAGTATTGCACTGCGTACGCGTCGTCAAAGCTCCATGCGCTTAGCGCTTGATCTTGTCCGTGATGGCCATGCGGATGCCTGTGTCAGCGCCGGTAATACCGGAGCCTTAATGGCAATGGCCAAGGTCGTTTTAAGAATGCTGCCCGGCATTGACCGCCCCGCCTTAGTATCCCGTATTCCTACCATTAACGATCGCCCTGTTTATATGCTCGATTTAGGCGCAAATGTCGTTTGTGATGCCGATGCCTTATTTCAATTTGCGGTAATGGGCTCGGTGCTAGCCCAAGAGGTGGGCGCTTGCGAGCACCCACAAATTGCATTGCTGAACGTAGGTTCAGAGCAAATTAAAGGTAACGATCAAGTTCAATTAGCTGCACAATTACTGCAGCATACGCCACAACTGAACTACGCTGGTTTTATTGAAGGTGACGCCATTTTTCGTGGCGAGGTCGATGTGATTGTGTGTGATGGCTTTGTGGGCAACATTACTTTAAAAACCAGCGAAGGTGTTGCTCGCTTACTCTTACAACAGGTGCAAGATGCCATTGCGGGTAATATTTTTGCCAAGCTGCTGTGTGGTTTACTAAAAAAACGGTTACAGCGCCTTAATCAACACATGAACCCCGACCAGTACAATGGCGCGAGTCTGTTAGGATTGCGCGGTATTGTGGTGAAGAGCCACGGCAATGTAGATAGCACAGCGTTTTTTCATGCTATAGAGCAGGCGATCGCTGAGGTTGAACAACAGGTGCCAAGGCAGATCAAAGATCGACTAGAGTCGGTATTGTTGGAAAAATCTTAATCTTCTATGTATACAAAAATTCTCGGTACTGGCAGCTTTTTGCCTGAACAAGTGCGCACCAATGCAGATCTTGAGCAGATGGTTGATACCACGGATGAGTGGATTTTAGAGCGCACGGGGATCCGTGAGCGGCGCATAGCGGCTCAGGATGAAACGGTTGCGACCATGAGCCATCAAGCTGCGTTAAACGCCATTGCTGCGGCGGGTATCGATGCAAGCGCTATTGACCTGATTATTGTTGGGACTTGTAGTGCAGCAAACACCTTTCCGTCCGCCGCATGTGAAGTGCAAGCAATGCTTGGCATTCAAGGGGGGGCGGCTTTTGATGTTGCCGCCGCCTGCAGCGGTTTTATCTATGCGCTCTCTATTGCTGATCAATACATTAAAAATGGTGCGGCGAAACATGCACTTGTTATCGGTGCCGATATTTTATCAACGATGTGCGATCCCGACGATCGCTCTACATTGATCTTATTTGGCGACGGTGCTGGTGCCGTTGTCTTAGGTGCAAGTACCGACGCGGGCATTTTATCGACGCACCTGCACGGTGATGGCCAATACGGTGATCTGCTTTGCTCACTGCGCCCAACCCGTTCGAAAACGCCGCAAGTCAGCACTCCAGATGAGTACATTCAGATGAAGGGTAATGAGGTGTTTAAACACGCAGTTACCCGTCTTGCTCAAGTATGCCAACAAGCATTAGAGCATAATCAGATGGATAAGAGTGAACTGGACTGGCTGGTGCCACATAACGCCAACTATCGAATTCTAAAAGCAACCGCTAAGAAGCTGGATATGAGCATGGATCAAGTGGTTTTAACCCTTGAACACCATGGTAATACCTCTGCTGCTTCTGTGCCGATTGCCCTTGATCTTGCTGTCCGTGACGGCCGCATTCAGCGAGGCCACAACTTAATGTTGGAAGCCTTTGGTGGCGGTTTCGTTTGGGGTGCAGCAGTCATTAAATATTGAAGGAACAACCATGAGTAATGCATTTGTCTTTCCAGGCCAAGGCAGCCAAACCGTTGGCATGCTGGCTGAAGTGGCGGACAGTCAACCTATTATTGAGCAAACTTTTGCAGAAGCCTCAGCAGTACTGGGCTTTGATTTATGGCAATTGGTTCAAGCCGGACCGGCAGAAGAGCTGAATCAAACGCACAATACCCAACCTGCATTATTAACAGCCTCAGTTGCGTTATACCGAGCTTATCTTGCTGCGGGTGGCCAAGCGCCAGCTATGATGGCAGGCCACAGCTTGGGTGAATACTCAGCACTGGTTTGTTCTGGTGCATTAGCTTTTACCGATGCCGTCAGCTTAGTGGCATTGCGTGGTGAGTTGATGCAATTGGCTGTTCCTGCTGGAGTTGGGGCAATGGCGGCGATCATTGGCTTGGATGATGATGCGATTGCTCAATGTTGTGTGGACGCGGCTCAAGGGCAAGTGGTTGCCCCTGTGAATTATAATAGCCCTGGGCAGGTTGTGATTGCCGGCCATAAAGAAGCCGTTGAACGTGCTGGTAATGCTTGTAAAGCGGCGGGCGCGAAACGCGCGTTACCTTTGCCTGTATCCGTGCCGTCCCATTGTGAATTGATGAAGCCAGCCGCTGCTGAATTAGCCAAAGCATTAGCCAATATCGAGATTAAAGCGCCTGCTATCTCGGTCATTAATAACGTGGATGTCGCTCAAGCAACCAGTGGTGATGCCATTAAAGATGCGCTGATTCGTCAATTATATTGCCCTGTGCGCTGGACAGAAACCGTTAACGCGATGGCTGCGCAAGGGGCAGAACACTTAGTGGAAGTAGGCCCTGGTAAAGTACTGACCGGTTTAACAAAACGAATTAACAATAATTTATCTGCCAGCACGCTGAACAGCAGTGCGGACTTTGCGGCCATTGCCTAAAGGATTTTGATATGAGTGTCATGTTGGATTTAACGGGCAAAGTAGCGTTGGTTACAGGTGCCAGCCGTGGCATAGGTAAAGCGATTGCCTTACAACTGGCTGAAGCCGGCGCTAAAGTAGTTGGTACCGCAACCAGCGAGCGTGGTGCTGCGGAAATTAGCGCTTATTTAAACGATAGCGGCATGGGCATGGTATTAAATGTTACTGAGCAAGCCTCAGTTGATGCCTTATTTTCCCAAATTAAAGCGGAATTTGGCGATGTTGATGTCTTAGTTAATAACGCTGGGATCACCCGTGATAATTTAATGCTGAGAATGAAAGACGAAGAGTGGGATGAGATCATCAATACCAATCTAACGTCGGTTTTCCGTACCTCCAAAGCGGTACTGCGCACCATGATGAAAAAGCGCCATGGGCGGATCATCAACGTGGGTAGCGTTGTGGGCACGATGGGGAACGCGGGTCAAGTCAACTACGCTGCAGCAAAAGCCGGTTTGCTGGGATTCACTAAGTCGATGGCTAAAGAAGTGGCCAGTCGTGGTATTACCGTAAATACGGTGGCACCAGGTTTTATTCAAACGGATATGACAGAAGAATTGACGGACTCTCAAAAAGAGGGGATTCTTGGTCAAGTGCCAACCGGCCGGTTAGGGCAAGCGCAAGAGATTGCCGATGTTGTGCTATTTTTAGCGTCCGATCGTGCCAGTTACATTACTGGGGAAACCATCCACGTCAATGGTGGTATGGTGATGGTTTAACAATGTGAACTAAAGTGCATTGAATGTGCCGCTAAGTTCATAGAAAAATAAGTGAACTGCGTGGTATGACCATAGCGCTTTATGCTTGCATTGTGTTTCGAATTGAATAAACTAAACCACAATTAAACGCAGATGCGTACCTGAAACAGGAAAGTAAAAATGAGCAACATCGAAGAACGTGTAAAAAAGATTATTGTTGAGCAACTGGGTGTTAAAGAAGAAGAAGTAAAATCTGAAGCTTCTTTTGTTGATGACTTAGGTGCTGACTCTCTGGACACTGTTGAGCTGGTGATGGCTCTGGAAGAAGAGTTCGATACTGAGATCCCAGACGAAGAAGCAGAGAAAATCACTACTGTTCAGTCTGCAATCGACTACGTTCAAGCGAACTCTTAATTTATTAAGACGCTGAACCATACTAATTTTTAAAAACAGGCGACGTTCAGTCGCCTGTTTTTTATTGTGGAGGTTACCGTGACTAAGCGACGCATTGTGGTTACTGGATTAGGGGCAATTACCCCTGTTGGTAATGACCCAGAAACAGCTTGGAAAAATGTTCTGGCAGGGCAAAGTGGTGTTGGGCCAATTCCTCATTTTGATGCCAGTGAATTTCCAGTGCAGTTTTCTGCTTCTGTAAAAGACTTCAACGTTGAAGATTACTTAAGTAAGAAAGATGCACGGAAAATGGATCTGTTCATCCAATATGGTTTGGCGGCCTCGTTGCAGGCTATCGATGATGCGCAGCTGTCGATCACCGAAGCCAATGCTCATCGCATTGGTGCTGCAATTGGTGCTGGTATGGGTGGCTTACAACTGATTGAAGCCAACAAAGCCATCTATGATAAATCTGGCCCACGCCGGATCTCTCCGTTCTTTGTGCCTTCTACCATTATTAATATGATTGCTGGTCACTTATCGATTATGAAGGGCTTTACTGGGCCAAACATTTCGATTGTAACGGCTTGTACCACTGGGGTGCATAATATTGGGCAAGCCGCACGAATGATCGCTTATGGTGATGCGGATGTGATGATTGCCGGCGGTGCTGAAATGGCCACCACCGAATTGGGGGTTGGTGGTTTTGCGGCAGCGAAAGCCTTATCCACACGTAATGACGATCCACAAAAAGCGTCCCGTCCTTGGGATAAAGATCGTGACGGTTTTGTGATTGGCGACGGTGCTGGAGTCATCGTGCTTGAAGAGTATGAGCACGCCAAAGCCCGTGGCGCCAAAATTTATGCAGAACTGGTTGGCTTTGGCATGAGTGGCGATGCTCACCATATGACCTCACCACCAGAAGATGGCCGTGGTGGTGCTGCCGCGATGCGTAATGCGATCAATGATGCGGGTATTGAGCCATCAGCAATTGGCTATATTAACGCGCACGGTACCTCAACGCCGGCCGGTGATATTGCCGAAGTAAACGGCGTGAAACAGGTATTTGGTGAGCACGCTTACCGTTTAATCATGGGATCGACGAAGTCGATGACCGGCCACTTATTAGGCGCTGCTGGTTCGGTGGAGTCCATTTTCACAATTAAAGCATTACATGCGCAAATGGTGCCGCCAACCATCAACTTGGAAAATCCAAGCGACGGTTGTGATCTGGACTTTAACCCAGCCGGTGCGCGTGCGGTTGAGCTGGATTATGCCTTATGTAACTCCTTTGGTTTTGGCGGTACAAACGGCTCTTTGTTGTTTAAGCGCGTTTAAGCATTTTATGTCGCCGCGTTAAGCTTGCAAAAAAGGCTCCTAGTAAGGAGCCTTTTTTCTGCCCATTGGGGCGTTGCGGATTGCAAGGATCTGTTTAATCGCATTTTATGGTTTGTTGCAAACTGAAAGTTGATGATAAAAACTATTTAGATTCAATGATTTGACCTGATGGCATAGTTACTGCTTTAAGCCGGATACCACACGGTTAAGGGAAATACCTATGCGATCAATCTTATTGTTAGGGGTGCTTTCTGGGGCGGGGTACGCAATGCCATTTGAGCAGTGTCCAACTCAGGCTTTTTTATTTCAAGATCCGGTGACCAAAGTTTATGGCGTCGATCTGGCTACGGGTAAAAGTCAGCTGCTCAGTGTCGATCTTGGGATCAGTGGTACTAATAATGCGGTTGGTTTTAATCAGACCGACCGATATGTATATGGCTTTAATAAAGATCACCGCCAAGTGATCCGAGTTGGTCAAGATCTGCAAGCTGAATTATTACCAGTACAAGGTTTGCCCAGTGGCGTGCACTTTTTTGTCGGGGATGTATTTAATAACCAATATTGGTTGTACCGCAAAAATCTGGGGCTGTATCGCATAGAACTTGATCCCAATGCAGCGGATTATTTAGTTGCCACTAAATTAACCGGCGCTGATACCTTTCTTAATTTAACCGATTTTGCTTTTCATCCCAGTGATGGCTACCTGTATGCCGTAGATAATAATCTTGGTCAGTTATTTCAGATTGATCCGGCCGATGGCTGGGCGTTCTCTGTTGCTGATTTAGGTATTCAAGGCACTTTTGGCGCAGCTTATTTTGAACAATCGGGTTTTATGTATATCAGTCGCAATAGCGATGGTCAGATTTTTCGCATTGATGTGCGCGATGGTACTGCAGTACCCAATGAAGCCACGTTGTTTGCTTATGGGCCTGCTTCTGGCCAAAACGATGGTGCGCGCTGTGCCAATGCCCCTGTTACGCCAAGCAATGTTGATTTTGGCGATGCCCCAGCCAGCTATGGCACGCTATTAGCGGATAACGGCGCCCGCCATTCAGTGGCGGATAATAACCCCACATTGGGGCAATCCGTAGATACTGAAAACGATGGCCAGCAAGCGCCTTTTAGCGATGATATCGCCAATAACAATGAGTTAGATGATGAAGATGGCGTGCTGATTATGACGGCAATGGAAGCCGGCCAAAAAGCATTGGCATTGGTGACTGTTACCGGCCGTGGTGGCTACTTACAAGGCTTTTTCGATTGGAATCGAGATGGCCAGTTTGATGAACAAAATGAGTGGGCAATTTATGATCATTACTTATCGGAAGGCGAGCATCGGGTGCTGTTTGATGTCCCCAATGATGTTCACGAAGGTAGCAGTTTTGCTCGTTTTCGATTCTCATCGTTAACGGGAGTCGGTGCCATTGGTGGCGCAGCCGATGGCGAAGTGGAGGATTACCCTGTGGCGTTTAGCCATAATCCGGTTAGCTATCGCTATTACCCCTCCGCAGGCGAGTGGGCAACGCTCGCCTTTGAAGATCACTGGCCTCGGCAGGCCGATTACGACATGAACGATTTGGTGCTGGGCATTCGCATTACCGAAGTTTGGCAGCAGCGCCAATTAG
>JAWXTX010000087.1:0-11334 GCA_044433165.1 Ferrimonas sp.
ACGGTTAGCTAAAAAAGTGTGGGCCAGTTACCAAAAAGACGACTCTCAAAGCTGCCGTAATTGCCATAATATTGAGTATATGGCGGCCTCTAAGCAATCGGCTCAAGCGGCACAATATCATGCTGTGCTGTATGAGGATCCGCATCCCACTTGCATTGATTGCCATAAAGGCATTGCCCATCATTTACCCGCTGGGTGGTGATCTAAGTAGCGAAAGCGTCATTCCATTGTGGCAACGGCTTGTTCGTACTGCAAAAGCCTGTTTGTGACGGTTGCCACTGTGGGTAAGTTATCGCATCATACCGCTCTTATTGTATCTATCACATTTACGAGGAAGCGCATGAGCCAGCCGGACAGCGACGTACGTCCAAGCAACTTTATCCGCAATATTATTGATGAAGATCTGGCCACTGGTAAGCACACCCACGTGCATACCCGTTTTCCGCCAGAGCCTAATGGGTACCTGCACATTGGTCATGCTAAATCCATTTGCTTAAATTTTGGTATTGCCAAAGATTACCAAGGCCAATGCAACCTGCGTTTTGATGATACCAATCCGGTAAAAGAAGACATCGAGTACGTAGAGTCCATTAAGCAAGATGTGCAATGGCTTGGCTTTGAGTGGGATGGCGCGGTGCGCTACTCTTCCGATTATTTCGATGCCTTGTATGACTATGCGGTTGAGCTTATTAGCAAAGGGTTGGCCTATGTTGATGAGCTGAGCCCTGATGAGATCCGTGAATATCGTGGCACCTTAACCAGCCCTGGTAAGGCCAGCCCCTATCGCGATCGCAGCGTGGAAGAAAACTTAGCATTATTTGCCAAAATGCGTGATGGCGGTTTTGCCGAAGGCCAAGCGTGTTTACGCGCTAAAATTGATATGGCCTCATCGTTTATGGTGATGCGAGATCCGGTGCTGTATCGCATTAAATTTGCACATCATCATCAAACTGGCGACAAATGGTGCATCTACCCGATGTACGATTTCACCCACTGCATTTCGGATGCCATTGAAGAGCTCACACACTCTTTATGTACCTTGGAGTTCCAAGACAACCGCCGTTTGTACGACTGGGTTTTGGACAACATCACCATTGCTGCCCGCCCTCGTCAATACGAGTTCAGCCGTTTGAATTTGGAATACACCATGATGTCCAAACGCAAACTGCTGCAATTGGTAACAGATAAGCACGTGTCTGGCTGGGATGATCCACGGATGCCTACCATCTCAGGTTTACGTCGTCGAGGTTACACTCCGGCTGCGGTGCGTGAATTTTGCAAACGCATCGGGGTGACCAAAATGGATAACACCGTTGAGATGAGCATGCTTGAAGCGTGTATTCGCGATGATCTCAACAACAACGCTCCTCGAGTCATGGCCGTATTAGACCCAATTAAACTGGTATTGGAAAACGTCGATGCGGCAGAAGTCACCATGTTGAACATTGCCAATCATCCATCGGATGAGTCTATGGGCAGTCGTGACGTGCCGTTTAGCCAAGAGCTGTACATCGAAGCGGAAGATTTCCGTGAAGAAGCGAATAAGAAATTTAAACGCTTAGTACTGGGCAAAAAAGTGCGTTTGCGTGGCGCTTATGTGATCACCGCTGAGCGTTGTGATAAAGATGAGCACGGCAACGTAACGACCGTTTATTGCAGCGTAGATAAAGACACCTTAGGCTGCGATCCGGCTGATGGGGTGAAACCGAAAGGGGTGATCCACTGGGTTTCAGCTGCACATGCGCTGGATGCAGAAGTGCGTTTGTATGATCGCTTATTCACCATTGCTAACCCAAATACCGGTGAGCTTGAGCAGACCTTAAACCCAGAGTCACTGACGGTGATCCAAGCAAAATTAGAACCGTCATTAGCACAAGCGCCAGCAGAGCTTGGTTATCAGTTTGAGCGTATGGGCTATTTCTGTGTCGATAACAAAGATTCGAGCGCAGATAAATTGGTGTTTAACCGCACAGTGGGTTTGCGTGATTCTTGGGCAAAAATTGCCGACTAAAAGTCGTGATTGTTGTTACGAAGTAGCCTAGGGCGAAAGCCTTTATCAAAAAATGCCAGTCAGCTTCTGCTGACTGGCATTTTTTATCGCTTCGGGCTTGCCCTGCGCGGTTTAGTTGCCTGAGTCTTTTGAGGGTGCTTCAACGTCAGTCTCAGTCTCAGTTTCAGTTTCAGTTTCAGGCAAAGGCCAACCGCCTAACTGTTTCCAACGATTAACGATGTAGCAAAAAAGCTCCGCGGTGCGTAGCGTGTCGTACAAGGCGCTGTGCGCTTCTTTATTATCAAAGGGGATCTGTGCCGCGCGGCACGCCTTGGCCAATACCGTTTGACCTAAAGATAACCCTGCTAGAGTTGCCGTATCAAAGGTTGCAAAAGGATGGAAGGGCACACGTTTCATTTGGGTACGTGTAGCTGCTGCGTGCACAAAGCTTTGATCAAAATGCGCGTTATGAGCCACGATAATAGAGCGATTGCAGCCGGCCGCCTTTTGGCCTTTACGCACGCCTTTAAAGATCTCGCTGAGCGCTTCTTTTTCCGATACCGCCCCACGCAATGCCGAAAAGGGCTCGGTAATGCCGTTAAAGGCTAAGGCTGCGGGTTCGAGGTTTGCGCCCTCAAAGGGGGTCACATGAAAATGAAACTGTTGATCGATGGCGAGCCAGCCATCGTCGTCCATCTTTAACGTGACGGCGGCGATCTCTAATAAGGCGTCGGTTTGGGCATTAAAACCGGCGGTTTCGACATCAATTACTACAGGGTAGTAGCCACGGAAACGCTGTGCTAAAAGGGATTTTTCGCTACTGCTCATGCAATTTAATTAATTTTGAAAATAGCTGCGCATTATTGCACAGCCTCATTAAAGCTGACAGCAACACAGTCGATAATAGCCTTAAGTAATCGTATTTGTTGCTGTTAATCAGAAACAAAGAGCTTGTCGCCATTTTACAATGGCACGCCGTTGCCTACCCACTTTCAATGGTTTGGTAATGATGTGGCTCGTAAGGCTTCCTGTGGTGGATATTGCCGCCTTGGGGTCTTATTATGAAAGAATCTATGGCGTAATTGAGTGGTATCGCATTATCACCGGTTGGCGTGTTTCAAAGGATTAACCATGAACAAATGGCCATCAATGGCATCCGTTATGTTTGCTGGCTTTGCATTGGTCGTTGTACCCAATAGCGCCGATGCAGGGATCCGCCATTACCAAGCGGAGTATGAACAGTCGCAGTGGCAGCTCAATACGGGCACCGAGCTGCAATGCGTGTTGCAGCATAATATTCCTAGATATGGCAAAGCCGAATTTGTCAGTAATGCCTCGAAACAGCTTAATTTGCAGTTCACGCTGAATATGCTGCGTAAGCCGGATGCGATCACCGAAGTTAAGCTGCAATCCGTACCGCCGCGCTGGCGTCCAGGTCGGATGGCGCATACCATTACCGATCTGCAATTTTACCGACAATTTGATGGTGAATTGGGTAAGCAAGATGCGTGGATGATGCTGCATGAATTAGAGCGTGGCATGCAGCCAACGTTTTACTATCAAGATTGGCAAGACCAAAATGCCGTGGCAGTCAGTTTGTCTGTGGTGAATTTTGCCCCTGGCTATCAAGATTTTGTAGATTGTTTGGCAAACTTATTGCCTTACGGCTATGAAGATGTGGCGTTTACGGTATTGCACCATGATAAGTATGGCGAATTAACCAGTGAATCGGAGCAACAGCTTGCGCGGGTGCTTACCTTCTTGAACTTAGACGGTAATGCCGAAGTCGTGCTGTTAGACGTTCACACCGACAGCTACGGTACGGAAACGACGAACGATGCGTTAACGTTCCAGCAAGCTCAAAAACTGAAGCAGCATTTTATCGACAACGGCATCCCTGAGCAGCGGATCTCTGCACAAGGCCATGGTGAAGATCGATTGGTGGATGGCAATGCCACTGAAGTTCAGCGTCAGAATAACCGCCGAGTGATTGTGCGCGTCGAACGATACTAACAATGTTTTGTTCATTCACGAAAAGAGGCTGCCTTAATGGCGGCCTTTTGGGTTTTCAGCGTTTGGTTCCGCGATGGCGGTATGGGTATGTTTTAGGCATAAAAAAACCCATTGACGGTAAACCATCAATGGGGGCTTGAATAATCAATAAATATAACAAGGAAGTTAAGCAAAAAACTAGAAACCAAATATGCCTGCTTAAAGCGTATTCAGTCGAGAGGCTGCTGGTAGGCAATGCCTTTCGAGATGTAACAAGTTTATCTATGACGCCGTTTGAGCTCAAACGAGAAAACAAACACCATTAGATTAGTTTTTCTAATGGGTGGCAAGGTGGATAAATCAAGAGGTATATTGGGATAATTAGATTTAATTCATTTTAAATCAATGGCTTGTTTTATTTCTTCTGAATTCTGTAGCTAAATCAATGATTATTGTATTTGCTGTTGTGAGCCAGATGTTGCGGAGGTGATATTGAGTGGTTTGGTGGAGAATAGCTGAGGCTATAATAAAGCTGGTGTGCAGCGGCACAAACAAAACTGCCCCAAAAAGTGGGGCAGAGTAGAAATGAAGTTAAGCGTCGCTTAATCGTTGTGGTTGCACTCGCCATTAGTGCAATGACCATATAAATACAAGCTGTGGTTTGTGAGCTTGATGTTATGTTTCATGGCAATTTCAGTTTGACGCTTTTCAATGGTGTCGTCACTAAACTCAATCACCTTGCCACAATCTAAACAAACTAAGTGATCGTGGTGTTGTTGGCTGGCCAGTTCAAAAACGGCTTTGCCACTTTCAAAATGATGGCGTGACACAATGCCGGCATCATCAAATTGGTTTAAAACGCGGTAAACGGTAGCCAGACCGATCTCTTCGCCAGATTCGAGTAAGGCCTTGTAGAGATCTTCGGCACTGACGTGTTGATTCTGCGGGTGTTGAAGCAGCTGCAAAATCTTTACACGAGGTAAAGTCACTTTTAAGCCTGCTTTTTTTAGCGCCTGATTTTCGTCAGCCATGATACTCTCTAATTGTTTGGGGGCAGTTGCCTCAAAATTACTAAGGCCATTATATGTAGCTTCTTAGTAAGTTAAAACTATTTGCTGTCAATGATAAGAGGCCATACAGCTGATATTAGAGGATGATGGTACGTTTTTTATTAAGGAAGTTGGAATGTATCAGCAAATTGTTATATTAACGGGGGCAGGGATCTCAGCTGAGTCGGGAATTGAAACCTTTCGTGCTGAAGATGGCTTATGGGCAAAACATCGCATAGAAGATGTGGCAACGCCAGAAGGTTACTGGCGTGATCCCAATCTTGTACATCGTTTTTATAATGGCCGTTTAGCACAATTACAACAGGGCATTGAGCCCAATGCGGCGCATCGTGCATTGGCTGAGTTAGCCGAACAGTTGGGGGCTGACAAACTGTTGTTGGTTACCCAAAACATTGATGATTTACACGAACGTGCAGGGAGTACGCAGGTCTTGCATATGCATGGTGAACTGCTAAAAACCCGTTGCCCTAATAGCCAGCAAGTGTTTCGAGGGGAACAGCCGTTTGGCGAGGACAACCGTTGCACCTGTTGTGTACCGAGTTACGTACTAAGACCGCATGTGGTTTGGTTTGGTGAAATGCCATTGGGGCTCGAGTCCATCTATGAGGCTTTAAATCGGTGTGATCTCTTTATTTCGATTGGTACCTCGGGCACGGTGTATCCTGCGGCGGGTTTCGTGGAAGAGGCGCACAAAGCGGGTGCAGAAACGGTGTCAATTAACGTGGCTGCGGCAGAAAATTTAAGTCAATTTCAATACCATCGCCAAGGCAAAGCCAGCATTTTAGTGCCGGCGTTGGTGTCTGAGTTATTAACTGGCCAACGCTTACAACACGCCGCTGGCTAGTGAGCCGTAACATGGAGCAACGGTTAGGCGATTGCTCTGAACCGGTTGGTTACCAAGGGTTGCTCATAATAATGTTTTGTTGCGTAATAGGGTTATGCGCAATTTCATGTTCAATTTGCGCTAAAAAGGGTTCCCTGGCTAACGGCCATGGGCCGCGCATCGGTGAAATATTGTTGCCGTGATCGCCCCAGTAGTAACAGGGAAAGTCCGCCATATTTTTTAATAAATATTGCTCTTCTTGCAGCAACTGTAAGGGCGTAGGCAGTAAGAATTCACCATTTTGAACGGATTTGGCGAGTTCAGATCCGGGCTGTACGGTCAGCGCCATTGGTGCAATGGCATCTGGCTGCATAATATTTAATAAGCTGGTGGTATGCTCGATGTGTTCTTGTGAACCGAGTTTGCCGCCAAGGCCAAAAATAAACGAGGCCAGCACGCGGATCCCCGCTTCTTTGGCCAGCGCCATCCCTTCTATTGCCTGCTCACGCGTCATGCGTTTTTTAATTTGCTCTAATACTTTTGGATCGCCAGATTCTAAACCGGAATAAGCCATTGTTAGCCCAGCACTGCGGAGCGCTTGTAGTTCATTCAGGCTCTTACGGCGGAAGTCGTTAAAACATGAGTAGAGCGATAAATTTTGCAACTCTGGAAAAGTACTGCGGATCTTGTGGATTATCTGCAGCAACAGCTCCGTACGAATGGCCATGACGTTGCCATCCGTTAAAAAGATTGAGTCGACCTTTGCATAGCGCCGACGAGCTTCGTCGATATCGGCAAAAATCCCTTCTAAATCGCGCACTTTAAAACGTTTATCATCGAACATGGTGCAGAAAGTACATTGGTTGTTACTGCAACCTAGGGTGGTTTGAATTAACACGCTATTGGCTTCGATCCACGGACGATAAATTTTTCCTTGGTACTGCATAAGTCACTCCCATTCGATGTGAGGAGCGCACTTTAAAGAGCGACAGCTTTTAGTACCAGTAGAAGCGGGAAAAATGACTTTTTACTTTTTCTAAAAAATCACACTAACCTAAAGATTTTTATCAATAAAATATAAAAACTGATTATGCATGATGAGTGCTCTCACCCCGTAGCGTCTGCCCTATAATCGTTTGCGATTACTCAATTTCGTTTAAGGGATGCACATCATGAAAGCAATGGCTCTTCAGCAATTTGGTGGTACAGAACACTTTCAACTTACCGATTTACCAACGCCAGAGCTGCAAGCCGGCCAAGTTTTAATTCAAGTTGCAGCAACCAGTGTGAATCCGGTTGATACCTTAATTCGTGAGGTTGGGGAAGGTTTGCCATTTGCCCCTGCATTGCCTGCAATTTTAGGTATGGACGTTGCTGGTACTGTGGTTGCTGTTGGTGATGGCGTAACGCAGTTTGCCATAGGCGATGAGGTTTTCGGGTGTGCTGGCGGTTTGGGACCATTGGCTGGTGCGTTGGCGGAATTTATGTTGGCTGATGCTCAATTGATTGCCCATAAGCCGAGCAATTTATCGATGCGTGAAGCGGCGGCGTTGCCACTGGTTGGGATCACCGCTTATGAAGGGTTAATGCGCGCTGGTATCGGTGCTGGCCAAAAAGTATTGGTACATGGTGGTGCTGGTGGTGTTGGCCATGTTGCGTTACAGCTTGCCCGTCACTTTGGTGCTGAGGTATACGCCACGGCATCGACGCCAGAAGGGTTGGCGGTGATCCAACAATTGGGCGCGACTGCCATCGATTATAAGCACAGCCCAGTGGCAGATTATGTGGCCCGTTATACGGCAGGCCAAGGTTTTGACCTTATCTATGATTCGGTCGGTGGTGAAAACTTAGTGCATTCGATGGCGGCGGCCAAATTAAATGGTCAAATTGCGACGACGGTGTCATTGCTGGAACTGGATTTATCGACACTGCATTTTAAAGGCTTGTCACTGCATGTGGTGTTTATGTTGATCCCGATGATCCATAACCAAGGGCGTCAGGCGCACGCTGAAATCCTTGCAGCCTTAGCCGCCCTTGCCGAACGCGGTGATTTACAGCCCATTTTGGATAACAACCAGTACGGGTTAACCGATGTGGCTGCCGCTCACACGCGGTTAAGCAGTGGCGATGCCATTGGTAAAGTGGTCATTGATGTGGCTTGAGCCATCGACGGCGCGATTTAGGGTTCTGCACATTCGATGTTTAATAACAAGACGCATGGTTTTCCATGCGTCTTGTGGTACTTAGCCAGATAATCTGGCCGTTTACTCAAACATACCCTTGGCGATAGCGCGTCCTTCTGCTACCAACACTTGGCCACGGGCAATGGTATGGCTTAGCTGCAGATCATGCGGGCTGAGTAGCAGCATGTCGGCATCAAAGCCCACTTGCAGTTGACCTTTATGATCCGCAACCTTTAATTGTTTGGCGGCATTCGTTGTGATCGGGCGCAGCATTTGGCTCATGGTCAGCCCCAACTCATTAATGCCTCGGCGTAGCTCTTCAAGCAAGCTACAGGGTTTTCCTACCCCCATCCCAATAACAGCGGTGCGATCCGCATTCCATTTAGGTAAAGAACCGCCGGCATCTGAGCTAAAACAGAAGCGCTCTGCAATCCCCAGTTCAATGCTGCGACGGGTGGCTTCCGCACAGGTGATCCCATCTCGGCCGGCATCAATCATCGCTTGGCTTACTGCGGTACCATCGATCATCGCCCCCCGTTGTGCTAATGCTACCGCGTCATCCCAAACGTCAGCACGATTGATGTGAGTTGGCACAAAACGCTCGGCTTGGTAATCGGTGTTATCTAGTACTCTTAGCAGTTGTTTTAGACCCTGTTTACCACCACCGGTATGAACAGTAATGATCCCAGCTTTACCTGAAATTAACGCGGAGTTACGCACCTCGGCGACCAAATCGGCCAATTTATCTTCGGTAATAAAAGGCCCGCGGTGATCGGATACCGCCACTTTTACGCCCAGCACTGGCTCCATAAAGGCAATGTCTTGCATGACGTTGCCTGTAATGGTTGGGGAGGGCAGAAAGTAGGAGCCAGTGAGCATATAGGCGCTGATCCCCTCTTGGCGAAAGGCCATGGTTTTCGCATACAGGCTGGTTAGGCTGCGAGTGAGGTGATCGGTGCCTAATAACCCTAACGCGGTGGTTACCCCATTCAACGTTTGATCGGTTAACGTCAGCTCTGGCGTACGGCTGGCAAAGCCCGCTTCGCCACCGCCGCCTAAAAAGTGTTGGTGGCAATCAATAAAGCCGGGGACTAACCACCGTCCCAGCGCATCAATCACGGTAACTTGGCCGTACAGCGCTTGGCCATTAATCTGCTTTTCAATGGCGATAATGCGCCCACCCGCACAGAGGATATCTTGGTGGCCAAGATCCTCGGGGCTAAAGACGCGGGCATTTTTAATTAAAAGCTGCATTATGTTAGTTCTTTACATCCAGCGCCGAACGAATGCCATCGCCCAGTACGTTGCAAGACAATACGGTTAAAAAGATGCACAGCCCAGGATAGAGGGTTAAATACATAAACCCTTCAATGGCCATAAAGTCACGGCTCGATGCCAGCATTGCCCCCCATTCCGGTGATGGTGGCTGCGCACCTAAGCCTAAGAAACTTAAACTGGCTGCTGTTAGTACAGAGGTACCTACACGCATGGTGAAGTACACCAAGATGCTGGATAAGGTGGCAGGGATAATGTGCTTAAACATGATCCGCGCGTGGCTTGCGCCCATGGTTTTTGCTGCACGTACGTACTGCGAGTTCAACACCGATAACGTTTGCGAACGCACGATACGGGCAAACATCGGGGTACTGAAGATGGCGATGGCAATAATAACGTTTAAGATCCCGCCGCCTAACACCGCCACGATGCCAATGGCTAATAAAAAGCTTGGAAAGGCAAACAAGACATCGGCAATGCGCATAACCAGAGAATCAAACCAGCCACCAAAGTAGCCACTCATCACCCCTAAGGTTGCGCCCACAATCATGCCGATGGTTACGGACACAAAGCCGACAGCCAGTGAGATCCGAGCCCCATAAACCAAGCGGGCAAAATTATCACGGCCATAAATATCGGTGCCAGCCCAATGTTGCCAAGACGGTGGGGTTAGGATGTTGTTGTAGTCCACATCGGTTGCGCTGTAGGTCAAGAAAAATGGCGCAAATATAGCCATAAGGATCAGCAGCAGCAGCACGCATAACGCGACAATGGCGGTTTTTTCTTGTGCAAACCGCTTCAGGAACAAGGCCCAAGGAGAGAGGATTTGGGGTTGCATGATTATTACTTCATCCGAATTTGTGGGTTAACCACGCAGTACAACATATCAACAATGAAATTGATGACGACAAAGTGGAAGGCGTAGAGCACTAATAGGGCTTGAATAACGGGGTAGTCGCGCGCGTTTACGCTGTCGATTAAGAACGAACCTAACGCCGGCAGACCAAAGATGCTTTCCACCACAATCGAGCCACTTAGTACGAAGCCGATTTGCAAACCGATAACGGTGATAATAGGCAACATGGCATTACGAAAGGCGTGGCGCATTAACACTTGAGTTTCCATTAAACCTTTAGCGCGAGCGGTTTGGATGTAGTTTTCCGATAACACATCCAAAAATGCTGAGCGGGTAAAGCGCGCAATAATGGCCGTGCCCACCGTGCCTAAGGTGATGGACGGTAAAATAAGATCCGTTAAGCCGTCATAACCGGTTGGGTTTACCCAGCCCAGATGCACGGCAAAAATTTGGATAAGAATTAACCCCAACCAAAAATCAGGCACTGAAATGCCTGAAACGGCACCAATCATACAGATCCTATCGGGGGTTTTAGATTGGTAGACCGCCGCGATCATGCCCAATAACACCCCCAGTGGAATAAACCACAGTGAGATGGTCGCTAGGGTTGCGGTAACTCGGTAGCGCTCTGCAATCAATTGATAAACGGACTCACCAGAGACCATTGAATGGCCTAAGTCCAACTGCAATAAATTGAAGAAGAAGGTTTTAAATTGAACTAAAAAAGGCTGATCGAGGCCAAGTTGAGATCTAATTGCAGCGATGTCCTGCTCGCTGGCATCCATGCCGGCGATCATCTTTGCCGGATCGCCCGGCAAAGCATGAACAAACAAGAACGCTATGATTGCAATTAGAAACATGACACCGATGATGCCAAAGAGTCTTTTAATGATGTATTGCAACATAGGTAAATAACTTAGTTAAGTTTGAGTACGCCAATGGCCAAGCCACCGGTAGGCAGCAATTCAATGCCTTCTAAGCTGTTCGATTGGGCATACAACTGAATGTCTTCTGTTGCCCAAACCGCAGGGGCTTCTTCCCAGATGATTTGCTGCAGCTCGCCATAAATGGCTTGCTTCTCTTGCGTATCGAGCGTGCGCTGACCTGCGGCCAATAACTCATCCACGCAGAAGAGCACACGTCTG
>JAWXTX010000088.1:0-11306 GCA_044433165.1 Ferrimonas sp.
TAACAGCGTTTTGTCCATCACCGTCGGGTTTGGGCGTTGGATATACTCATCCGCTTGGGCGAGCAGTTTTTTTAAATTAGCTTGTTGCTTTTCGCTCAGTTTCTGGTCGGTAACTTGCTGTTTTAGCTGCTGTAAATCATTTTCGTTAAAAAGCACAAAAGGGCGAGCTTGTAGGGTTTGGCAACAAAGTAAAGAAAGTGCAATAACGGCTTTACTCAACGATTGAGCACGAAAGAGAGACATGTTGGTACCTCATCAGGAGTGACTTTTAAGCTCAAATAGCTTGGTTGTCGCCCATCGCTGCTGTTCTGAGCAACGATGGGTTAATTTCGATACTACTGACTTTTTGAGGCAAAAAGAAACGCTGTTTTATTTTTGTGTGATTGGGGTGGTTTGAAGTACGATTATTTACCCTAAGTAAGCTAAAAGCGCCAAGGGGATAAGTGGCAATAACATGGCTAATAAGCACGCTAATGGCAGGCTTTTTAAAAAGACAACGCTATTGCGGCCAAACATGCTGAAGAGGTTTAAGGTTAAAATCATAACTGTGCTGGTGCCAATAATGCTGATAAACAACGTTGAAACAATTAATTGCTGGCTGAAAGTTAAACTTGCGTAGATGCCGTTTTCAACAAGGGTAATCATTGCCATATCACGGCTTAGCGCGGTCTTAATCATCCATTCTTGAGCCAATAGGCTCGCGCTTTCAGGGGCAAACCCGAGTAACTGAAAGGCCTGATTGGGCAAGGAGATAATGATGGCATGCCAGTCATCACTTACGTTGATTAGGCGGCGGCTTAGTTCTAAAAAAGCAATAACAAATGCCTTATTGGCGGCCAATTTGGCGCCGCTGTTTAAAAAACGCTGTAAACGAGGGCGGAATGGACTGGGTTTAATGCCTGCGATCAAAGGGTTCAGTTGCTTTCGAGAAAGCAGTAATGGTGCCATACATACCGCAGTGATAACCGTAATCAGTAAACTGGCCAGTGCCAGATGCCACCAAGGGTAACCAACTGCGCTAAGGGCCAAGCAGGAGAGGCCGCCAGCACTGCCAACGCACAACGTTAATAACGCTAAGCGCTGTTTACCATTAAGGGTGTGCTCCCGCCCTTGCAGTAGCAATAAGCACTGGCTACAGCCAAATAGCACAACGTATACAATGGCATTCAAACTAAAGGGGAGGCGTTTCGCCCACCATTGTGCATCGTGAATAAGCCAATTATCAATAGCATGTTGAATGCAGGCGAGCATAACGCTCAATAGCAGCAACTGTGGGGCAACGTCGCGCAAAAAAAGCAGCATTACCGGAAAGTGCTGAGCCAGCATTGGCTGTTCAAATTGAGCGCACACAATTACTGCAAGAACAGCAAATAGTGGAGCATAGGGCAGAATAATCCGCTCTGACTGGCGTAGAGCAAAATGCGCGAATGACTGCATAAGTAAATTACTTTATCCACACGGGAGGGCGATTGGATTGTTACAAAAACCCACCATTCTGTCATGGCATTTGGTGTCACCGATAACTTGTAGCGTGCCTTTGTATAATCAGAGATAAAAAAACCGGCGAGAAGCCGGTTTTTAATAAAGCCAATATGCGATTAATCGCGCAGATCGTCGTACTCGCCATCAAAATCATTGAAGTCAAACTCATCATTATCGTCTGCTTCGGTTTGAGCTGCGGCACGTTGTGCGCGTTTCTCCGCGGCTTTTTGCTCTGCTTTTTCCGCTTGGCGTTCTGCCACTGCTTGACGTTCAATGCGAGATTGAGCGTGTCTTTCATTTCGTACCGCTTGGTTCTGCTGGAATTCAGCGAGCATTTGCTCGCCCCAAGCTTGAGCTTCTGCTTCGGTTGCAAAACGCCCTTTTTTCTTGGAAACCATTGTTTTACGGTTTGAGACTTTGCGGATGATTTTAGCCGTCCATTTATCTTCGGTTTGTTCTACCTGCAAAGAGAATTTTTTGCTTTGAGTCATCTGTTTGGGTTCCTTGGGTGATCCAATGTGCGATTGGACGCCAGCGCCAGCAAGCCTGCCCGATCGCCGCGGGCGCACAGTATACGTGGCCAGAAAAATTCTGCGCTACTTTTTCTGTATTGGATTGAATTTCTAAAGAGGGTAACGCGTTGGGCTTGGCCATAAAAAACAAAAGCCGCCTATGATGTAGGCGGCTTTTTTAGCGGCAAAAATATTACGCTGCTTGGTTTGCGTTTTTGGGTAATTGAATATTGGCGAGCTGCTCTGGCTCAAAATCATCCACATTAATGACCTGTAAGCGCGCTTCTTCTGCATCACGCAGTAATTGCGCCTCTTCAGCACTAATCACATCAAGTTCAACGCCTTTATCTGCGACTTGAGTTAAGAACATAAAGGGCAGCTTTTCTCCTGAAGCTTGCACTACTTTGTCAAAAATGGGCTCTGCAGCCAGAATTAGGTTCAACGCGTGTTCCATTTTGCCTAACGCATTAGCAGGGTGGTTTACCAACCATTGACCACGAATTAAACGCGTGCGTACTTCACTGGGGGTTTGTAAGATCTTCGCTACTTTATGATCAGTTCGGTCTGATGGGCGCTGTACAGGACGGCCGAATGGGAAAAGCACTGCTTTTAACAGATGACCAACCACACCTAAGTTTGCCAGCAGCTCTAACTGAGCGGTTTGCAAAGTATATAAAGAGTCTTCCACTGCCCATTGTAATAGCGGTAAGTCTTCAGTACGGCGACCTTCATCGTTAAAACGTTTGAGTGCGCCAGAACACAGGTATAACTGACTGAGGAGATCGCCTAAGCGAGCTGAAACGCGCTCTTTACGTTTTAAGCCGCCACCAAGCATTGCCATGGCCACATCTGAAAGCAGTGCTAGATTGGCAGAGAAGCGATTCATATGTTGATAGTAGCGTTTGGTGTCATCTTGGTATGGGCTATTACTCAAGCGAGAGCCGGTTAAGCCCAACCAGATACTGCGGACGAAGTTACTAAATACAAAACCAATGTGACCCCAAATGGCTTTATCAAAGTCATCCAGTCCTTGATGTTTGTCCTCTGCAAATGCCGCTTCCATCTCTTTTAAAATATAAGGATGGCAGCGGATAGCGCCTTGGCCATAGATGATCATTGCTCGGGTTAAAATGTTTGCGCCTTCAACGGTTACGGCAATAGGAGCACCTTGGTAAGCGCGGCCTAGGTAGTTATTTGGCCCTAAGCAGATCCCCTTACCGCCATGAATGTCCATCGCATCAATGACGCCCCGCTGCATGCGATCCGTAAGGTGCATCTTAACAATGGCGGAGATCACTGAGGGCTTCTCACCCAAATTTAAGGCGGTGGTGGTTAGGGTTGAAACCCCATCCATTAAATAGGCATTACCACCAATGCGCGCTAAAGGTTCTTCAATGCCTTCCATTTTACCAATAGGTAATTTGAACTGACGACGGATCCGAGCGTAGCCACCGGTAAGTCCGGCTAATGTTTTCATGCCGCCGGCAGCAGAAGAGGGCAGAGTGATCCCGCGGCCGACAGACAAACATTCCACCAACATACGCCAGCCTTGGCCTGCCATTTCTGGGCCACCAATAATAAAGTCTAATGGAACAAATACCTTATTACCGCGTGTTGGGCCATTTTGGAACATGGTATTGAGCGGGAAGTGACGACGACCGATCTGCACCCCCTCAATATTGGTAGGGATCAACGCACAAGTTATACCCAACTCTTTATTTTTTCCTAATAATCCGTCAGGATCGCGCAGTTTAAAGGCTAGTCCTAATACCGTGGCAACGGGCGCTAGTGTGATGTAACGCTTATTCCAAGTAAGCTCCATACCAAGCACTTCTTTGCCTTCCCACTGGCCTTTGGTCACGATGCCAAAGTCGGGAATCGATCCCGCATCTGAGCCTGCTTCAGGACTGGTTAGGGCAAAACAGGGGATCTCTTTACCAACGGCTAAACGGGGTAGATAGTAATCTTTTTGTGCTTCGGTGCCATAGTGTTGCAATAACTCACCAGGACCGAGTGAGTTTGGCACTCCAACGGTTGAGGACAGCACTTGATTGTGGCCGGCCAATTTCTTCAATACTTGCGATTGGGCATACGGGGTAAAATCTAAACCGCCATATTTTTTCTTAATAATCATTGCGAAGAATTTATTGTCTTTGAGATATTGCCAAACCTGTGGCGGCAGATCGGCCAAAGTATGGGAAACTTCAAAGTCATCAACCATTGCCATCACTTCTTCGCAAGGCCCATCAAGAAAAGCTTGTTCTTCAGCAGTAAGAGTTGGTGCTGCGTAGCGATGCAGCTTGCGCCAATCTGGCGCCCCAGAAAACAGATCTGCATCCCACCAAGTGGTACCGGCAGCAATGGCGTCTTTTTCAGTTTCAGACATCTCCGGCATAATGCCTTGATAGGCTTTTAACATGCTTTTAGTGAGATATTGCTTGCGGATCCCTGCGACATTTAGGGGGATGGCGACTAAAGCAAAAATAAGCCATGGCACCAAGCCGACTATTCCTAAAGCACTGCCAATGGCTAATGCCACTGCGGCCGTTGCACTAAACATAATGAGCGAGCGTCGTTGATAAATTAGGCTACAAAGCACAATAAGGGAAACGACTCCCCAAATAATGGTGGTTTCAAACACGGTAACACTCCTTACCTTGGTATCAGGTCCTTGATACAGATCACAATCAACAAGCTGTTATTGAGTCTACTCTCACAGTTTATGTGCTGGTCTGACCTGTGTCATCAAAAAATTAAACATACGTTTGAATTTTGTAATTGGGTTGTTTTCTCAAAAGAGGGTGTTGTTGCTTGGGGAGGGGTGGTAATCGGGGTATTCTACGGATGAGTTAAATATAAAAAGCGTTAGGGTGGTCGAGTATGTGTGAGTTATTGGCCATGAGCGCGAATGTGCCAACAGACATTGTTTTTAGTTTTACCGGTCTGGTTGAGCGCGGTGGCGTTACAGGGCCACATCGTGATGGTTGGGGCATCACTTTTTATGATGGCCTTGGTTGTCGAACTTTTAAAGACAGCCATCCGAGTTGCGACAGTGAAGTGGCCAGCCTGTTGAAAAGCTATCCGATAAAGTCAACAAATGTGATAAGCCATATTCGGCAAGCAAATCGAGGAAGAGTGTGTTTAGAAAACACACATCCATTTAGCCGTGAATTGTGGGGAAGAAATTGGACATTTGCCCATAACGGCCAGCTCTCCAATTACCAACAGCAGCTAAAGACTAAACGCTTTATGCCAGTGGGTGGAACTGATAGCGAGTTGGCGTTTTGCCATTTGTTGGATAGGTTAGCTGAACATTATGCCCATCGTCGTCCTAGCCGCATGCAGGCATTCCGTTTTTTGGCTCAGGAAGGACTGAAACTGCAACGTTATGGCGTGTTTAATATGCTACTTACCGATGGCGTATATCTTTTAGCGCTATGCAGTAATCATTTGCACTGGCTAACGCGGCAAGCTCCGTTTGGCCAAGCGCAATTGATTGATACCGAGATGGTGGTGGATTTTACACAAGAAACCAGCATTAATGATGTTGTTTCCGTGATTGCCACTCGCCCACTGACCAGTAATGAACAGTGGACGAAAATGGCACCGGGGAGCTGGTTACTGCTGCGAGAAGGCAGTGTTATTGATCACGGTGGAGCGACTGATTAAAAGCGATTTGCTGTAATGCCATACCAGCTTTGAGCTCGCCATCTTCATAATGTTGAATTTGGGCAATGGCGTAATTGAGCTCTGGTACGAGCCAGGCGAAGGTTTCTTTATTGCTGTCGTCAGTACGGATCCGTGCCACTTTAATGGTTGAAAATGTGCCATATGGAACCGTTAATTGTTGTGGGCCAATGATTTCATATTTAATGTTGCGTTGGCCTGTTTTCACAATGTACTGATAGTGAAGATCAGTCTTACCCGCCGCAATATCTAACCGTAGTTGCATAAGGTAGGAAATATTATCAAATATGGGTAATTCGTAGTGAAAATCGGCGGCTCGATCCTTATAACGTGCGTGGATCTGCTGAGCTATGCCATCAAATTCTATTTCCGCACTGAAATTGCTGCCAGAGCCAGAGCGTTCCATGTGGTAGTGCAGCGGCACCAGTTTCCCATCAGTGACTTTAAACTGGCTGCGTTCATCGCGTTTATCTTTAAGTAGCAGCCAGCCGACATCACTGCTATAGCCCATTTCATAGTGGTTTTCTTGTAATTGCTGTAATGATACTTGGCCGCTGCCTAACTGACTGCGGCCATGGGTAACCACATAATCAGCCACATGGGGGATTAGGGGATTGGCCTGGATCAGACCACAAAATAGTAATGTAACCGCCGCCATCCAACGCATGGGTTCTCCTCAAAACAAGCTATTGGGCTGTGTTAACCCAAATTTTTAAATTTATTATTATGATTGCAGACCAGTAGGGTACTGAATAGTTCCCATTATGCTTTATTTTCGCTGGTAACAGCACGTTTGTGCCAGCTAGAAGGCCAAAGGGCCCCAGAATACACAGACGTTCTTTTATCATGTAACTAAGTATAACAATGCATTCGGGAACATGGTATCGAGGGGAAATTCCTTGCAGATAAATGCAACAGCGTATGCGAATTTGCTGTGCTATAACTCAATGATGATGGTGCTCTAGCGTTGCAATGATGGGCACGAAAGCCAACAACGCCATGGTTGAATATTTGCATGATCCAACTTGAGCAAGTTATTGCCCAAAATCTGCCTCGTCTCGCCCAAAAACCTTGGCTTGCTACACCCACGCTTTATGTGTTGCGTTATCTCTTACACGAACGACGTTTTATTGAATTTGAACAGCGCTATCCGCATTTGACTGGAGTTGAATTTGTCGCGCAAGTATTGCGCGATTTCCAGTTCAATTATGCGGTAACGGAACGAGAAAAAGCGCGGATCCCGACAATTGGTCGGCTGGTGATTATTGCAAACCATCCTATTGGCTCGTTAGATGGCTTGGCACTGCTTAATTTAGTGGCTTCTGTCCGTTCGGATTTGAAAATCATTGCCAACCAATTATTGATGAATTTAACCCCATTACAGAATCTGCTGTTGCCAGTTAATGCCCTTAATGGCCAAACCTCTACCTCGAATTTAAAACGCATTAGCCAGTTTTTGCAGCACGAAGGTGCGGTTATCTTCTTCCCAGCAGGAGAAGTCTCCCGATTACGCCCCTCCGGTGTACAAGATGGTCGCTGGCACTCTGGTTTTCTACGAATTGCTCAGCAAAATGATGCTCCCTTATTGCCCATTTTTATTCATGCGCGCAATTCCGCTCTCTTTTATGGGGTGTCAATGATCTACAAGCCCTTGGCCATGCTATTACTGATCCGCGAAATGTTTGAGCATCGGCAGCAGTCTATCAAAATGTACATTGGGGAGCTGATCCCCCCGAGCAGTTATATCGATACTGACGCCAAATTAGTGCACACCGTTGCCAAATTACAACGCCATCTTTATCGTTTAGGACAAGGGCAGCAAGGGTTATTTCAAACCCTTCCAGAGCTTTTTCCCGCAGCGGATAAAATGCAGTTAGCTCAGGCGATACAAAATTGTGAACACCTAGGTGATACGGCCGATGAGAAGCAGATCTACCTTTATCACCATCAGCAAGATTCTTGCTTAATGCGAGAGATTGGCCGCCTAAGAGAGTTATCATTTCGTGCTGTTGGTGAGGGAACCGGTAAAGCGTGCGATATCGATCAATACGATAATGATTATTTGCATCTGTTTTTATGGGATACAAAAGCCCGAGAAATTGTAGGTGCATATCGATTAGCGGATACTGCCGAGATTATGGCAACGCAGGGGCTACAGGGGCTGTATAGCCATACTTTATTTACTTACACCGATAAAATGTTGGCTTATTTGCCCCAAGGGCTTGAACTTGGGCGAAGTTTTGTCCAGCCGCATTATTGGGGTAAAGGCGCGTTAACCTATTTATGGCAGGGAATTGGTGCTTTTTTAACAAAATACCCGAAATATCGCTATTTATTTGGGCCTGTGAGTATTTCCAATCGATTACCTAAAGCCGCTAAAGACCTGTTGGTTTATTTTTATCAGCTTTATTTTAGTAGCCATGAGGTCATAGCCGGCTCTAAAGTACCTTATGGCTTCAATGATGTGGATCTAGCGGCGCATTTTAGTGGTCAGGATCAACGTCAAGATTTTATCCGCTTAAAGCAGCTATTGGCGAACATGGGAGTCGGAGTGCCAACGCTTTATAAACAATACGCCGACCTGTGTGAGCCGGGCGGCGTACAATTTTTAAGTTTTAGCATTGACCCTAATTTTGCTGATTGCGTCGATGGATTGGTATTGGTTGATATTACTCAACTCAAACCCACAAAGCGCCAACGTTATTTAGGGGATGGCCTGCACCCAAAAGAGACAGACCATCAATCATCTCGATAGCAATGATTTATTGCATTGGCCAAATAAGTTGGTTTGATTCAATACCCAATTGCTGTGCTTGTTGAATAAAGCGCTGTTTTATCTCTTCAGAGATGTCTGGGGTTCGAGCCAGTAGCCATAGATAATCCTGATTATAGCCACTCACAAAGGCGTATTGATAATCTTGATCCAATTCAAAAATCACATAGCTGCTATAAAATGGCCCCCAAAACGATACTTTTAAGTGGCCAGTATCTTGGTTGCTAACAAAGTAGGCTTTGCCATTGGCTTGTTTCCAACGTTGTTCATTAGTATTAAATCCTCTATTTAATACACGAACACCACCATCGCCTTGGCGTTGATAGGTGGCTGTTACTTGGTTTAATCCCCGCTCAAATTTATTATCGGTACGTGCAATTTCATACCATTGGCCAAGGTAACGCTCTAATGAAAAATCGGTAACGGGCTGAACACCATTGGGTAATCCAGTGCAGCCACTTAAAAAAAAGCAACAAAATAATAAATAGCGCGTCATTTGGTTTTTCCTTAAACACGGTGGGTAAAGTTAGCGGTAAGGTAAAGGTTTGCCTCATCGCAGTATAAGTCTATTGCCATTGATGCTTTATTGACGCAACCCAACGAGGGAGCACATTCAACTTGGTTTCTTTACTGTTGTTTTTGTGCTGCTTAAATGATCCTTTTCTTGTCTTATGTGCAACTGATTTTCGTTTTATTTATCTTCTTTGGCTGTTTAGTTGCGTTCGTGGCGGGCTTAAGTATCATGCGCCGCATTAAATTATGATTTTACTGGTTACAATTGATGAAGCGTCATTATGTAAGTGCCCTAGTGGCTATGGCCTTAATGGGACAGGCACAGGCAGCAGGTTTCCAACTGGCTGAATATTCGGCGACTGGTTTAGGCCGAGCCTATGCTGGGGAGGCTGCCATGGCGGATAATGCTTCATCGCAAGGGCGTAATCCTGCTTTATTGGCGGCACTGGATGGGCAGCAACTCTCTGGAGGCTTGGTATACATTAACCCAAATATCAATGTAACGGGCTCAGTTACATCGCCATTCGGGCAAGAACTGCCTGCATCCGCAAAAGACTACGCGCCTTCTGCGTTTTTGCCGAATCTTTATTATAGCCATCGCTTAAGCGACAACGTGGGCTTTGGGGTAGCTTTTACTGCCAGCCATGGTATGAGTACCACCTTGGCTCCTGAGCATGCTGCCGCAATTTTCGGCTCCGATGTGGGCATTGAGGTGCTGGAGTTAGTCCCCGCAATGGCTTATCAGATAACCCCGAGTCTTGCATTGGGTGCCGGCATTCGTGTGATTTATGGTAAAGGCCATGTTACGGCGACAGCGCCAAGTTGGGCAGAAGTTATATATCCGGTAGGTCGTGAATTAAAGTCCGTTGAGGGCGATGGTTTTGATGTGGGCTACCAACTAGGTGCTACATGGGCTCCAGTTACTGGCCATCGTTTGGGTGTGAGTTATCGCTCAGGGGTTGATTTGGTGCTAAAGGGCGATGCTTCAGGAATTGCTTTTGGTGAGCAATTGTCCGGAGCCAGTTCTACCCCTGGCTCTTTAACGTTACCCTTGCCAGCGACAGCAGAATTGGCCTCGGTTCATCAACTAACAGAGCAATTGGCGCTGCATGGCTCCATTAATTGGACCGATTGGAGTGCATTTAAGACATTGACGGTCGATTTTCCTGCCAGCGATAGTGTGAAGCTCAAAGAGGAGCATTTTAAAGATAATTGGCGCTATGCAGTTGGTTTGAGCTACCAAGTTGCACCGGCGTTACTCTTGCGTGCCGGTGCCGCCTTAGATAAAGGGGCTGTGTCGGATGAGTTTCGTACAGTTAGCATCCCTGATTCTGATCGTATTTGGTTGTCTGCTGGCATGAGTTATCAAGTCAGTTCACAGTGGAACGTTGATCTTGCTTTGACTCACATAAAAGCGCGTAAGGCGTCAATCGAAGAGTCTGAGTCTGGGGCACATTATCGCGGTGAGATGAGCGGTGAGGTGTTTTTAGTGGGCTTGCAAGCCAGTTATCGCTTTTAATTCACTGCCAATGCGGTAAACGGGGCGGCTGAATCCACAATGGGTGCTTGCGCATTATTTTCAGTCTCGCAATCACACAGCGGGTGAGCCTGCCGATAAGACAAAAAAATGCCGATTCAGATGATCGGCATTTTTATGGATTCTTGCAGATTGAGTAACTCATCGCATCACTTCTTCTTCCCGTTGTAGAGCAATCACAACGGCGATAGTTTTGGGCTTTGAGGATAAATCAAGCAGTCTGGCGCTGATGATCTCAGCAGTTCAGAGTTGCACGCAGATCTTTAAAAAACTGACGACGCCCTGGGCAGCCATCAACACTCATTTTGCTCTGTAACTCATAATGACGTGCAGGCATGGCAATGCACTGATTCCAAATAACTTCCCCACGTGCATTGGTTTGATACAGTAAGGTTTCATCTTTGGCTTGGATCACCGCAACTGGCACAGTACCGATGTGGTGTAAATAGATTTGGCCATCTGCGTAGATGCTGTCTTTCATAATATTACTCCTTCTTTTTTACTTCGAGCAGCGATGTAGACTGTTTTCTTCGCTATGAGCAAACGTTATCGTCGCTTACGCATACCAATATTACAACAATATGACATCGATGCAAATCGTGATTTTGTCATTAAACTGTAATTTTGCTGGTTGTTTTTCGACCTGCATGGGCTCTCGCTTGGTTGTTTATTGAGCTTGTGTTGGTCTGGATCTCAAAAACACCAGCAAAAGGTAGAGAAGTGAACCTTTATTGGTTGATCTTTGTCCGATTTGGTGCCAAGTAGTGCTATTACTCTAAAGTTTGTTAAAGTGGATTCTGTG
>JAWXTX010000089.1:0-11286 GCA_044433165.1 Ferrimonas sp.
TATCGCGTGAAGAGATCCTTTGCGGTAAAGGTTTGCTTGATGCTCAAGATCATAGCGATCTATATTGGTAAATGATGAGATCATTTTCTCTGGTTCACTCATGAACGGCATTGGGTTTCTTACCCAAGCATCGACCGATTTAGCAGGAATAAATGGGCTATCAATGTTTTCTATAATCATATCATTAACAACTCGATGTCTTTCTTGATGTGTTAATGAAGCATACGGAATACCACAAAATGCTTGAATTCTATCTTTCGCTTCCTTGGCGGCAGAGCGTTTATAATCAACGGTCATTTCTTTAGCCATTGTAACTAAAAATCCATCTGATTTACCTGCTTGAATCTCTTCTTTAAAAGCAGCTAAGTACCATGTTTTCATTCCTGAATCTAAATCTAAAAAGAATCGTGTTTTCTTAGCGTTTTGAGTTAACTTTTTAATTAAAAAGAAATGTGCCGCCATTGTATATTCATTATGAACTTCCATGCCTTTTACTGGGATGTCAGTATCTTTACCAAGATTTTCAGATGATGAAAATTCATCTGCAAATCCTTCGCTGGTTTTAATTTCTATATATTCCTCTTGTGAACCTGCCAGCTTTTCTTTTCTTTTACGCATTTCTTTTTGAGATGCATCAAAATCACTTTTTAGCCAAACTCTAGCAAACTTTCTATTCTGCTTTAGCTCCTTATAGTCGCCAATAGCTAAAGACTCTTCCTCTGTTTCTTGCGGGTCCATATCTGGATCATAATTAAAGGTAAAAGCGAATACATAGTTGCTGGCTAAATCTGCTGTTCCAATCCCGTAAAATTCACAATTTTTCTTACTCTTCCTATTGGTCCAATTACTTTTATGTACTTGTCTATCGGTGCATAAATATAGGCTATCAAAGGATTTACTTTCAAAGAGTTTTCTTTCTCTATCTGCGACAAACGCTAGGCATTGCCTGTGAATAAAATCAATTCTTCGATAGATCATCCCCATGCTCATATCTAATTTGAATTCGATCTGACGCAATGGTGATTTTCCTACAAGCTCTTTAAAAAATAGTTTGTTTAGTTCTGGTCTTTCATGAGGGCGATTAATAGGCTTATCTACGAATGAAGTTCTACAGATATTACAGAAAAACCTTTGAGTGCCTTTAGCTGTTTTTCCACGCTTTTTTATTTTACTAATGCCAGTAATATGAGAATCACAATCGGGATTAATACAAATAGAACCAGTTTCACTGAGGTAAGAACTAATGCGCTCATATTCTTCATGAACTGCTTGATTGCTCTTTAAAATGTAATGTACTTGATTTTTTGTCTGAGAGGTTTGATTGATTATTTCACAGCTACGACATTTGATTGATGAAATGCCATTTGAACCACCAGTAATGAGATAAAAAGGGTCTGATTCTCTTACTTGACGATTTAATTTATTTTTATTATATTCTTTATATATTTCAGTTTCTTGGGCTTGCTCTGGCGTTAAGCCAAAATTCTCACATCTAGTAAACTTACAACAATTCACCTGAATTCCTTTGAACTCTTTCGGTATCCTTGGATGCTTATCTTGGCAAGATTTTTTGCTCATAAAAAAAGTGCTACACTGACTGAATGTACAGTAGTATAGCACCTTGTAGATGGATAGCTAGTTTTTAGATCCACGTATCCGTATCAGCTTGCCTTAATGGCGCTTTTTTGTTAGGGCTGCCACCATAGGCCGCGGAACATGACTAGCCGTGACTCTCCGCCTCACCTAAGAAGCCACCGGTTTGATGACGCCACAATTGCGCATAGATCCCATTATGGGCCAACAATTGTTGGTGGGTACCTTGTTCCACAATGCGCCCTTTATCCATAACAACCAGTCTATCCATAGCAGCAATCGTAGAAAGGCGGTGCGCAATCGCAATCACGGTTTTCCCTTGCATCAGCTCTTGCAAGCTGGCTTGAATGGCCGCTTCAACCTCCGAGTCCAGTGCTGAGGTCGCCTCATCTAATATCAGTATCGGCGCATCTTTTAATAATACCCGTGCAATACCAATGCGCTGTCGTTGTCCACCAGAGAGCTTAATGCCTCGCTCGCCCACTTGCGCATCTAACCCGCTCTGCCCTTCGTTATCTTGCAGTTGTGGAATAAAACCATCGGCATGCGCTTGCTGACAAGCCGCCCATAACTGCGCTTCACTCGCTTGCGGTGCACCGTATAAAATGTTCTCGCGAATAGAGCGGTGTAACAAAGAGGTGTCTTGCGTTACCACCCCAATATTGCCCCGCAATGACTGTTGACTCACGGCCCCAATCGATTGGCCATCAATTTGAATTTGTCCCTCTTCTAATTCATGCAAGCGCAGTAATAAATTCACCAGTGTTGATTTGCCCGAACCGGAGCGCCCAACAAGCCCGACTTTTTCACCAGCTCGGATCTGCAAATTAAAATTATCCAAAATCCGAGGCTGCTCGGCGTAACGAAACCCCACCTGCATAAACTCAATG
This sequence comes from Ferrimonas sp., assembly GCA_044433165.1. GTDB lineage: Bacteria > Pseudomonadota > Gammaproteobacteria > Enterobacterales > Shewanellaceae > Ferrimonas. The sequence goes on from JAWXTX010000089.1 coordinate 2,484, forward strand.
GCCCCTTGATTGACACAAAGCGGCGGAGCATTCGGCGCATCTTCTATCGCAATGGGTTTTGACAACGTTTGCATGCCATCAACGACGGTTCCAAGGTTTTCAAATAACGAACCAATCTCCCACATAATCCATTTGGACATTCCCTGCAAACGCAGGGCAATACTGATGGCAACGGCAATCACCCCAACGCTGATGGCCGTATTCATCCATAAACCAATCGACAAGGCTGCAATCCCAAAAAGTAGTAGATAATTGATGAGATCGACGCTCACACTAAAGGCCGTTGCCAAACGCATCTGGCGATACACCGTTACCAAAAAACCACGCATGCTGTTTTCGGCATAGCGCATTTCTGATTCACCATGGGAGAAAAGTTTGACTGTGGTGATGTTGGCGTAGCTATCCACAATTCGGCCGGTCATGATGGAACGTGCATCCGCTTGTTCCGTCGCCACTTGTTTCATCCGTGGCACAAATACCACTTGAATGGCGATGTACGCACAAAGCCACAATAAGATAGGCAGCATCAGAATCAAATCGGAGCGGCCAATCATGATAAGCATTGAGCAAAAATAAACGGCGACGTATACCAACACATCCAACAGTTTCATCACGGTTTCACGCACCGCCAGTGCCGTTTGCAATACTTTGGTTGCCACCCGTCCAGCAAACTCATCGTGGTAAAATTGCATGCTCTGTTTTAAGAGGTAACGATGCGCCAGCCAGCGAATCGACATCGGGTAATTACCCAATAACGATTGATGCAATAACAGCGAATGCAGTAATGCCAATATCGGCAAGAGCAGCAGTACCACGGCCGCCATCAGCAACAAAGTATTGCCATGGATTGCCCAAAAGCTCTCTGGTTCATGGCTGGCTAACAGATCCACCAGTTCGCCCATAAAGCCCAGCAACGTCACTTCCACAATGGCAATCGCTGCACTCAACAAGGCCATAAACAGCAATGGCCATTCAAACCCGCGCGTATAATGGCGACAAAACGCCCATAATGTGGCTGGAGGTTGGCTTGGATCCTGTTCTGGGAATGGACGGGTAAATCCTTCAAACGCCTTAAACATCATTGCTCCGCTTGGCAAAATTAACCGAGGACTGAGGGTTATGAATGGTGGGCAAATATTACGAAAGAAGCGTGGCAGATAGACACCACGCCCTACTCATAACAGTAAACTAAAACACACCCTGTAATTAACGAGGTTGTTGGCCTAATTCCGCCAGCTTCAATGCCGAGCGCTCTAACACCACTTCAGCCGATTGCCCTACCCGTTGTGCCAGATTCTTTTTCTGCAGAAACTGCAATTGCAAAATCGGCTTATCGCATTGCATCAAATAATCATCGGAGGTTTGCAGCGCATCAATCAGCCCAAGCTCTAGCGCCTGTTGGCCAAACCAATGCTCACCAGTAGCAACTTTGGTTAAGTCCAGCTCAGGGCGATAGTTTGCGATGAATGCTTTAAACAGGCCATGAGTGTGCTCTAACTCTTGCTTGAATTTAGCGCGCGCTTCATCGCTGTTTTCACCAAACATGGTAATGGTGCGCTTAAACTCACCAGCGGTGTGCATTTCAAAATCAATATCATTTTTTTTCAAAAGTTTATTGAAATTAGGCAGCTGAGCGATAACCCCAATGGAACCCACAATCGCAAAGGGCGCGGCAATCACTTTATTGGCCACGCAGGCCATCATATAACCGCCGCTGGCCGCCACTTTATCCACCGCAATAGTCAAAGGAATGTTGGCTTGGCGTACGCGATCTAACTGACTGGCTGCCAGCCCATAAGCGTGCACCATGCCACCGCCACTTTCCAAGCGCACTAAGAGCTCATCTTTCTCTTCGGCAACGGTGAGTAATGCCGTGATCTCTTGACGCAAATTGGCGACCTCTGCTGCATCAATGCCGGCTTTAAAATCAATCACAAATAAGCGCCCTTCACGCGCTTGGCCTTTCTGGCTTTTGGCCTCCTCTTTGGCTTGCTGCTTTTCTTCTTTCGCTAACGCTTTGAGCGCTTCCTCTGAAAGGAATTCATGCTGCAGCTGTGCTTTATAAGACGCGAACTTAGCACTCAAATCGCGAATTTTTAGGGTGCCTTTTTCATCACTGCTGCTCTTTTTGGTTGCCGCAATCACAAGGATTACCGCGGTAATCGCCACCACAATGGTAATGGCTTTGGCTAAAAACAAGCCGTATTCAAATAAAAATTCCAAGGTCTACTCCGCTCGGGTTAAGTGGGGCTTCAGTATCATTTGCCATCAAGCCCATACCAGCCAGCTGCGAATAAGCCAGTAAGCGATAAACTTACCTGAAGATTGCGCCAGCGAGGCCTAGTCTAGCGGATCCAAAAAGCCCAGCATATGCTGGGCTAACAATGAGTTACTAAAAAAAGCAGCATTAAGCCTGCGCGTTATTCCGCCACATTACATTCGCCGTCTAAAATGATGCAGCCATTATCGATGGGCAACATCAAACCCTCCGATGCCGCGAAGGTAACAACTTGGGCTTGCATCTCAACCGTGGCAGCCAAGGCATTAGCCGCAGTTAATGCACCATCCAAGGCCGCAGGTACGGCAGGATTAACCAAAGAGCTGTGGTGACCTTGAGTGAATCGTACCGCTCCGCTGATCCCGGTGTTCCCATCTGCGCTGAGCGTCGTACCGCTAACGGCGCCTAATTCGAGGGCACGAATTAAAGGCTCGGTGCCCGATAATGGGAAAGAGGCCACTTGATTGGGGATCACTAAATCCGCCGCAACGCTTTCATTGCCTACAATTTCAATCAAATGGACTGGGGTTTGTGCCGCAGCAAGCATGGCACCGTAATTAATGGGATCAATCGCATCAATAGCGGTTTGCGAAGCCAGCGCAAAGGCTGGCAACACATCACGTTGAATTACCGCATAAGTGGCATCACAGGTTTCATTACTCACAATCCCACCGGTATCCGCATCAACACAACTCGGAGCAACTTCAGCCATTAAACTGCTTTGTAAAATTGGGCCAAACGTCTCTGAACCAACAAAAGTGCCAGCCAAACCGGCAGAGGGCGCCACTAAAGAAACCGCATTAAACGCATACGGATTACTGCCTAACGTGGCTTCATCCCAACTGCCGGCCAACGCGCTGACACTGGTGCCCACAATGCCACCCAAGCTCAGCCCCTGAAGGCTGACTTTAGTGGCATCAAGCAAGGGTTGATTTAATGTTGAGACACTAGCGAGGTATTGCTGAGTCATGCTTAGACGCAGCGCCAATTGATCCAAAATCGCTTGGCGGAAGTTATCGCGGTTGGTTAACCCACTGTCGATTTTAACAAACAATAATGGCGAACCTTGGGCATATTCGGCCCCAAGGCTGCCATCCGTTGCGCTTAATTCGTACACCCCGTTGCCTGTTAAGTCGAAGCTGCGCTCACCATGCAGGGGCATATCGATGGTTATCGTCGCAAGCCCTGCGGAAGCATAACTGGCTGCAACCGGTAAAGTGGTATTTTTATTGCCACCTAACCCATGCAGCGTCATGACCGTTGGCCAACCGCCCATAGGTTGCGCTAAATTCACCCCAAGCATGGCCATTTTTTCCACATTGGGTAAGGTAATTTGCACGGGAATATCAACTCGATGTTCATTCGCCATGCAATTGATCAAAGTGAATGCTCCACAGGGGTTTGGCACCGGATTAAAGCGTGTGAGGTGTTTGGTTTCATCAACCGCTGCGCCAGAACTCAAACGATAACTCGACCCAACTAATAAAGAGGGATCATTCAAGGCTGCTACGGGATCAATACCTTGTGCACTGGCTTGAGTAGAATATTCTTCTAGTAACAGCGCCCCAGAATCCAACTGTTGCAATACCGCTAATGGGCTATCACCCAAGGCATGCCAACGGCTATTCACTTCGGGGTTTTCTGCGGTGGGCACGGTTAAATAATAGGGCAAGGTCAAGGTTGCACTATAAATATCGGTCGCATTGGCTAAGGCATAGGTTGTGCCCATCTCTGCGGTGAGTCCTAATGCTTGAGCAACGGTATACCCTGTTGCCGTTGGCGTGGTCATGCTCGGTGCGAATAATGGGGAGATCGCCACTTGGGGGCTCTCTCCATTTAACGCCCCATCGGCCATTAACTGCATGGTGGTCTGCGCGACATTCGGCACCGATTGAGTGGTAAAGACGCCGGCATACGTCACGCTATCACTGTCGACTGAGTGGCTATCGGCCAACTTCGCCAAATAATCTTCTAATAAATATTTTAGCGTCAGTTGGTCATCGCTAAAGCCGCGTAAATCCAGCAATAGCTGCTCGTAGCTGCTCGAGCCTAATATGGGTTCACCATCAGTATCTCGCAACGCTTTGGTGGTGATATACAAATAACTGCTGCTGGGGTTCAATGCACGTAACGGCACAATCGCTATGCTATTACCTGTTGCACTGAGCGCGAAATCTTGACCATAAATCAGCTCTTCTCCTACATGGCAAACACTCAACGAAGGCTGTGCAGCACAAGCACCCGTTGTATCGGTTGTTAAAGGCCCACCTAAGATCACTTCAAACAAGCGTACTCCCTCTCCGGCTAGCACACTGTTTTCATCCAATTCAGCCGCCCCTTCGGCAACCTCAATGTCAATGCTAATTGGGCTACTGGTTGACCAACCGTCTTGTCCACCCAGTGCTAAAGTGGGATCGGTATAGTCTGTTGCCCCTCCCATTTCCCCAGGAATGGCAAGCGTTCCATCCAGCGTACCAAGAAAAAGTAAATCATTTGGCAGTGGGATCACCCCTTCCGCGGGGTCCCAGACAATCCGGCTGTTGGCCACAGCAGCATTGCCGTTACTACCACTAAGCTCATCGAGATAATCCGCTTGATTGTCGCCTTCACAACCCATTAAGGCTAGGGCCGACGTAACCGCAATGGTCAGAGTCAGTTGTTTCATTGTTACTCCCCAAAATATCTTTACTTTTATTTTGATGCCATCCATTGGCACAATGACGGCAACAAAAGCGGCCTTTGTTGCCGCTTTGTTAAAGAAACTACCTGATAAACCAGTCACTTGCCACAGCCAAGCTGCACAAAAAAAGCGCAAGCGCCAATTTATCGGACAAGTTTTTTAATCGCGCGTTTAAAACAGCATTGATTTAGGTTTTATAACTTTTTTCATTTCAGTTAGTTGCAGTGATTCTGAAGGGAAACGCCATGTTGGAATTTAAGATTGAGCCGAACGCCTTAGCCAATAAGGTCATATTGGTGACCGGTGCCGGTTCTGGAATTGGCCGTACGGCGGCATTAAGTTATGCAGCAGCCGGAGCGACTGTGGTATTACTGGGGCGCACCACCAGTAAATTAGAGCAGGTCTATGATGAAATTATCACCCTACCCAACCACGCCATTCCTGCGATTGTGCCACTGGATCTGCAAGGGGCGACTGAAGCGCATTACGCTGAATTAGCACATACCATTCAAACGCAGTTTGGCCGGCTTGATGGCCTTTTACATAACGCCTCACTGTTAGGCGCACTAACCCCTTTTGAACAGATCCCACAGGCGATGTTCCAAGAAGTGATGCAGGTGAATGTCAGCGCGGGATTCCTGCTAACTAAACACCTATTACCGCTATTAAAAATGGCACAACACAGCGCCATCATTTTTACCTCCTCGGGGGTTGGCCGACACGGCCGTGCCTATTGGGGGCCTTACGCCATTTCCAAATTTGCTACCGAAGGCATGATGCAAACGTTAGCCGATGAACTGGCTGGCACCCATGTTCGCTGTAATGCCATCAATCCCGGTGCCACACGCACCGCCATGCGAGCCAGTGCCTTTCCCGCAGAAGATCCTCGCCAGTTAAAAACCACAGCGGATATCATGCCGCTTTATCTGTATTTAATGAGTGACCACAGCAAAGAGATTAATGGCCAAAGTTTAGACGCCCAGCCAAAACCCGTGCTATAAGGGGCCGCAAGCCGACAAACCAGACCACTTTAGGATTCGTGCGGATCAGTTAACGATCGCTTGACCGATCTTTTGAGTAAGACACAGTCCGAGTTTCCTACAGGAGCTCGGATTTTTATGCTGCTTAGCCAAGTAGCCAGACATACCGAAGACGGTAAGCTCGTTCTATCGGGAAATGAAACGGCACATACTGAACGGTGGGGCGTGTTGTTGGCTCACAACATGCGGCGTTATGTCTTATCGATGGGCTTCCGCTTTGCCTCTGATCTCACCGAGGGATCAGCCTAAAGTCATTATGGGGATAGTAGCGATGGTTGATGCTTATTTTTTGCCGACAAGGCGAGAACGACACGATCCAAGAGCCGCAAAAAATACGCGATAAGGCGAGCACCAACCAAAAAAGATCAATCAGCTTAACGGGCTGGCATTACACCCTAGAGTGGCTTTTTTTAGTATGATTGCCAACATTTGCAGCACTTACACTGATAACGAGGTTGCCCATGGCATCACAACCCAATAACCCATTGCATGGGATCACTCTTGAGCAAATCGTTACCCAATTGGTCACTTGGTATGGCTGGGATGAATTAGCAGAACAGATCCCTGTACGCTGCTTTATTCACGATCCGTCCATCAAATCGAGCCTAAAATTTTTACGACGCACGCCTTGGGCACGAGAAAAAGTCGAGCAGCTCTACCTTAAAACTTGCGATTAACGGCTCAAGGGGCGGACGACACCCATACGTACGCCCCCTAAGTTCCCGTTACACAGACTTAATTATGTTGACGAACCAACAGCTCTCGGCAGTTATGGGCCAGTAACCGCCGACAGGCAAAACGGCCAAGGGCACCAATAAACAACGCCCCCAGCAACGGAATAGCCCACCACCAATGCCAATGGGGGTTCACAACCAGCTCAAACAGTTGTGTTTTTATCAGCCACAACAACAGCTCTGCAATAGCCGTAGCTAATACGCCCGCAACAGCACCAAGCAGCACAAATTCCCAAGTAACCGCACCTCGCAACAAACGCCCTTGCGCCCCCAACGTACGCATAATGGCCAATTCCTGACGACGATGCGCCATACCTGCTTCCGTTTGTGCCAGCAGTAACAGCGCCGAAGCCAATGCCACAATAGCCAAAACCCACAATAACGCTAAGGACACTTGATCCACCACTTGCCGTAATTGCGCAATCATGGCGCCAACATCAATCACCGAGACGGTTGGAAATTGTTGCACCAGCTCCGCCACTAACTGCGGCTGCCCTTCAGGATGGAAAAAACTGGCGATATAGGTGGGCATAAATGAGGCAAGCGACGCTTTAGGAAAGATCATAAAGAAATTGGGCTGCATGGTTTCCCAGTTCACCTGACGTATGCTCGTTACTGTTACCGTGATCGTTTGGCCATCAATCACAAACGCCAAGCGATCACCCAGCGTAACCCCTAACCTATCGGCCACTCGCTGTTCTAGCGACACCTCATCAACGGCGTCTGGGGCAAACCATTCTCCTGCGATCAGTGGGTTATTCGGTGGTAATGTTTCACGGAAGGTTAAATTCAGTTCGCGCCCAATCCCCCGCGGAGCGTCTTCATCAGGCTCGGCATCTTTACTCACTGCTTGGCGCACCGTCTCACCATTAATGGCACTTAAACGGCCACGGATCACTGGGTATAAATCCGTCGCTGCAACTTGCCGCTGCGCCAAAAATGCGCTCATTTCATGCTGCTGTTCCGCTGCAATATTAATCAGAAAATGATCTGGCGTTCCTTCCGGCAACTGTTGTTGCCAATCTTCTAAAAGATCATGACGCAGCGCCAATACCGTTAGTAGCAGCATTAATGCCACACTAAACCCCACCAGTTGCACCAAATTGCTCCGCGCGCGACGGCGTAAACCCGCTAAAGCCAATTGCAACGCAGAGCCAGTACGAACACCCAGTTGTCGCCCCCAAGCCAGCATCGCAAACCCCAACAGCGCCAATACGAAAGCTAACGCGGCAACGCCCAGCAGCAATACCCAAGTCAGGGTAAAATCACCGCTGTAAAGCCACGCTAACGCAGCCAACGCCAAAACGGCGGCCACACCATTAAGCCAACCAGCCAAGCCCATTGGCTCAATATTACGGCGTAAAACGCGCATGGGGGGGATCCGCAATAAACGCAGCATCGGGTACAGTGTGAAGCCTAAGGCCGCAATCACGCCCGTGGCGCAGCCAAGCCACAGCGGCCGCACCGTAAATTGGTGGTTCCCTAATTGCAGCGACTCAGGCAGAAGCTGGAACATACCGAACGCTGAGGCATAGCCCAGCAACAGCCCTAAGGCGATAGCAAACAGGGCCGTTAAACCAAGATGCAGCGCAAAGATCTCTTGGATCTGTCGATGACGAGCGCCAAGCGTTTTAAACATAGCAACTGCATCATAGTGACGTTGGCAATAACGCTGCGCTGCCACTCCAATCGCAGTACAGGCCAAGGCGATGCCTAGTAATGTGGCCAACAACATAAACTGCTCGGCACGGCCAAGCGCGCGCGCCAATGGCGAGTCTTGGGTATGAACGTCAATCCAGCGCTGTGAAGACGTCAGCTGAGGCATCACCCACTTCCCAAATTCAGTAAGCTGGCGTTCGGTACCACTAAATTGATAAAACCAAGTAAGGCGGCTCCCGGGTTGAATAATACCCGTGCTCGCCACATCAGCCAGATTCATGAGCACCACAGGCGCCGATGCAAACACATTGAAGCCACCATCCGGCAAACGCGCAAAGCTGCCTGAAATGGCCAATTCCGCCTGCCCAATTTCCGCGATGTTTTCCGTAGCTAGGTGTTGCAAACGGCTGTC
>JAWXTX010000090.1:0-11064 GCA_044433165.1 Ferrimonas sp.
CGTTGCCCTGGGTAAAGACATTGGCCTGCACGCGATCAGTAACACTGGGGATCGCCAATAACGACACCAATACATAGCCCAGCATGTTTGCTAAAAGCACCAACAACAAACGGCTAGCATCAGTCTCATAGCCAAACCAATGCCACGAATGTTCAAGCAGAGTGATATGCGGTGCTGCGACGAATAACCAGCCTAACAAGCCAATTAATAACCCAGCAAAAACCCCATAACGATGGCCTCGACGCCAATAAACCGCACCAACTATCGCAGGGGCTAATTGGGCAAAAGCCCCAAACGCAAATAAACCAATGTGGCTTAATGAGACGCTGCTTCCAAACAACCAATAAGCCCCGTAGGCTCCCAGTAACATCAGCAAAATAATCACTCGGCGCAAATTCAGTAACCGTTGCTGTAATTGCGCAAAATTATTACTTTTGATGCGATGACTACGCAGCAACAGCGGGATCACCCACTCATTACTGATCATAATCGCCATCGCTACCGCCCCAACCACCACCATTGAGGTTGCGGCTGATAATGCTCCGAGCATGGCCAACGCAGTTAACCCCTTTAGCTCCAGTTGTTGGGGCAACGCAATAACCATGATGTCTACGGAAATATTGGCTGGTAGAAACACTAAGCCCGCCACACTTAATGGCACCACCATACTCATAAACAGCAGCAGATAAACAGGAAACGTCCAGCGGTTGCGACATAAGTCCTCCACTTGCTGATTTTCCACTACAAGTACATGAAACATTCGTGGTAGCGCTAAAAAGGCTGCCATAGCAAGGCATGTGGCTGGCGCAATATCTAATAGATCCAACTGATAGGATGGTTGCTCTGGTTGAGCCTGCAGTTGCATCCATAAGGCACTGGGGCCACCGGCGTATGCTAATACCACTCCCCCCACCACCAAAAAAATCGCCAATTTCATGATCGCATCGAATGCTACCGCCACAGTCATTCCTGGATTGTGCTCACTTGAGTCCAGTTTGCGGGTACCAAATAACATCGCCAAAAGCGCTAATATCAAGGCCAATAAAAGCGCCAATGACCGCTCTGAATTAAGCATCTGTGTTATTGGCCCTGTATGATCGAGTGTCACTAATGGCGCTGGAGCCAAGGCAGTAAATGCCAGCACCATGGCATTTAGCTGCAGTGCCATATAAGGCATTAGCCCAAGCATCGCGATTAACGTAACCACAGCCGCTAACCCTTGTGACTTACCATAACGAGAGGCAATAAAATCAGCCACCGATGTGATGTTTTGCTGCTTAGCCGCCTGCACAACACGTCGCAACAAACCAAAACCAAAGCTAAACAATAAAATAGGTGCAAGAAATATGGGCAAAAAAGACCAAGGCTGCTGACTGGCTTGACCCTCTGCTCCCAAAAAACTCCAACTGGAGCAATAGACAGCAAACGATAGGCCATACATTAATGGCAACCAGCGGGCTAAGGTTAAACGCCGATAACGTTCTGCCCAGCGCCCTAAGAGAAATAACAGAGCCACATAAATAAGTGCAATAACGCCGATCTCTAAGGCTCCCACCGTTTACCTCCTTGTAGTTGGCTCAATATCGCGATCAAGATCACCATGCGATTGTGGCAGCCATTAGATTTAAATCAAACACTTATAAATATTGCCAGCTATCCCATGGTCTAATGGCTGGTTGCAGGTGGCATTGCAACACTCTTCTTAAATTAATAAGCCTGTGGTTGAGGTATTAACCGTTTTTGGCTTGTACACAGCAACATTCATAGCCCTATCTTAATATGTTAAGGATCCCCAATGGCCGCCTCTTCCATTTATCCGGTAACTGATGAGCTAGCCCAGCAAAGTACCCTCTCGCAGCAGCAATATCAGCGTCTTTATCAACAATCCATTAACGAACCCGAGGCTTTTTGGCGTCACCAAGCCAAACGCTTGCAATGGATAACCCCATTCCAACAAGTCAGCTCCGTCAGCTTTAATCAGGAAGATCTGCACATTCGTTGGTTTGAAGACGGTTATTTAAACGCGTGTGATAATTGTCTTGATCGTCATTTAGCAAACCATGCGGAACAAACCGCCATTATTTGGGAGGGGGACGACCCATCAGAACAACGACGCTTAAGCTATCAAGAACTACATCAACAAGTCTGCCGCTTCGCGAATGCCTTACGCCAACAAGGGGTACGCGCTGGCGATGTGATAACCATCTATTTGCCTATGGTGCCCGAAGCAGCAATTGCGATGCTGGCCTGCGCACGCATTGGTGCCGTACATTCCGTTATTTTTGCTGGTTTTTCTCCAGATTCTGTTGCTTCACGTATTCAAGATGGCCATTCAAAACTGGTGATAACAGCCGATGAGGGGATCAGAGCAGGACGAACTATCCCTCTAAAAAAGAACGTTGATACTGCGCTGGCGAACCATAAAACCGCAGTAACTCAAGTGATTGTGCTAAAACGTACTGGTGCGCCCATTTCTTGGCAACCAGAGCGCGATCTCTGGTGGCATCAATTACTCGAACAAAGCGATGACAACTGCCCCTTAGCCAAACAAAACGCCGAAGATCCTCTTTTTATTTTATATACCTCCGGCTCAACCGGTACTCCTAAAGGCGTGTTACACACCACCGCCGGCTACTTACTGTACAGCGCACTCACTCACGAAATGGTGTTTGATTATCGCCCTGGTGAAATTTATTGGTGCACTGCAGATGTTGGCTGGATCACCGGCCACAGCTATATGATTTACGGCCCTCTAGCCAACCGATCCACCATTTTAATACACGAAGGCGTACCAAACTGGCCCACAAGCAGCCGGTTAGGTGAAATGATTGATCGCCATAAAGTGAATATTCTTTATACCGCACCCACTTTAATTCGTGCCTTAATGGCCAATGGCAACGAACCCTTCTCTCACTATGATGGCAGCAGCTTACGATTACTTGGATCGGTTGGGGAACCCATTAATCCAGAGGCATGGCGCTGGTATTACCACACCATTGGCAAAGAACACTGCCCGATTGTTGATACTTGGTGGCAAACCGAAACGGGTGGGATCTTAATCACCCCTTTACCAGGGGCGAGTGATTTAAAGCCGGGCTCTGCCTGCCGGCCATTTTTCGGGATCCAGCCGGCCTTAGTAGATAACCAAGGCAACCTAGTAACCGGTGCTGGCGAAGGCAATTTGGTATTAAAGTGCTCTTGGCCGGGGCAAATGCGCACCGTTTATGGCGATCACCAGCGTTTTATTGATACCTATTTTCAAACATTTGGCGGCATGTATTTCAGCGGTGATGGCGCCCGCCGAGATGAGGATGGCGATTATTGGATTACCGGCCGAGTGGACGATGTCATTAATGTCTCTGGCCACCGTTTAGGCACTGCAGAAATTGAATCGGCTTTAGTTGCTCATCCTGATGTTGCTGAAGCCGCCGTGGTTGGCTTCCCACACTCCCTTAAGGGGCAAGGGATCTACGCTTACGTCACTTTAAACAATGGCATTATTGAAACAGATACTCTGCGTAACCACTTACGCCTATGGGTACGATCGGAAATTGGGGCAATCGCATCGCCAGATCTCGTGCAATGGGCAACCGGATTACCTAAAACACGCTCTGGTAAAATCATGCGCCGTGTATTACGCAAAATTGCTGCGGATGAGATTCATGATCTTGGTGACGCCAGCACACTTGCCGATCCAACCGTGTTAGAAGAGCTGATCGCGGCGCGCATGAATCGCATATAATCATAAAAATACCCTTAACCCTGAATTCAACTTCGAAGTGCGACACTCTCTAATATCAAGCAGCCACTGTCAGTTCTTTGAAAATAACGACTGGCTGCTTAAACCCCAAACATTTTTTAGGACGATTGTTAATCCTTGACTGGGCAAACTGAATATCCTCATCCGTCACGGTTCTCAAGTCTGTTCCTTTATTCACAAGCAGTTGGCTTCCTCTTCTACGCTTTTCCATAAGTGTCGAACTTATTATCTGAATTTAGGTATATATCACTGATTTTCTAAGCCATTAACTAATAATATACGAGATTAAATAATAATTTTAAAAATTAAAAAATGATTGAAAGTATAAAGTTAAAAGGTGTGGCTAGTTATTCAGAAACTTCAGAAGTGGTTATTACAACTGACAACAAGAAGATAAACCTGTTCTATGGTTTAAATGGTTCTGGTAAGTCCACAATAGGTAAATTTTTACATGATCCTGAATTACCCGAATATCGAAACTGTTCCATTCAGCCCAGTAAGTTGGATGAAAATATCTTGGTTTACAATCAAGAGTTTATACGTAGCAACTTCTATGAAATTCCCGATTTTCAGGGTGTTTTCACTCTGAGCGAAGAAAACAAAGAAGCCGAACAAGCAATTGAAGAAGCAACAGAGGAAACAACTCGCCTATGCCAATGTATCGAGGATTTCGAAAAAAAGAAAAGTGACAAAGAAAGTGGCATAGAGCATGAAAAGACTTCGCTAAAGGAATCTGTCTGGAAAGAAAAAAAAACACATGAAGATAGCGCATTAAGTTTTTGCCTAAAAAAATTTCAGAGCAGCAAAGTTAACTTTCTGGAAAAGGTCAGATTAAGTTCAAGTAGTGAAAATGTCACATCTACAATTGAATCTCTGCAAAAAGAGGCTCGTGAGTTATCTGGACAAGACAGTAGTGAACGTCCAAGCGTACCCACGATTAACCTTGATGTCAGTAGCTTCGAAAATGATCCGATTTTGAAGCAAATTATCGTGGGATCTAAAGACTCATATCTATCCGACTTAGTCGAACAACTGGGCAATTCTGACTGGGTAAAGTCAGGTCTGGAATACATGGAACCCGATAATCCGTGTCCTTTCTGCCAGCAAGAATTAAGCTCATCGATTACTGAAGCGATCAATCAACTATTTAACGAGACATACTCCAAAAAAGTCAGCCAGATAGAAGAGTTATTTAGCATATACAGAGCATTAGTTGAGGATATTAAGAGCAATTTATCGGCTCCAGCATACACTTTTGAAGAAAAAGATGTGATGACATATGGCTTCGTAGATAAGAGAGCGCGACTCCTTGAGGAGTTATCAGCCAACTTGTCTCAAATTGACCTTAAAATCAGAAACCCTAGTACGGTAGTTACGCTTACCGATACGAGTGCTCTAGTAGCAGAGGTTAATACTGAAATAGCCAAAATACAAATAGACGTAGATCTATTCAACGATAAGATCAGAAACAAGAAAAGCCATTTGGATCGAATAGCTTCGGAGTTTTGGATGATCCTGAATGGGAAGTTTAGTGCCCTTATCGCAGATTCAGATAAAAAGGTTAAAGGCCTTAAAAATGAAGTAAAACAAATATCCGATAAAATCGAGCTGTTTCGTCGTCAAAAGATGACTCAAACAAAGATCATCACTGAAAACCAGAAAAAAATAACCAACATTGATTCGTCGATAGAGAATATTAATAAAGAACTGATTGAGCTAGGTATACACAGTTTTAAAATTGTTAAAGCAGCAGACGATCAGAAACGTTACAAAATTGCCCGTCCTACAGGTAAAAGTGTTGACGTATATAACACCCTTAGTGAAGGAGAAAAAACACTCATTAGCTTCATTTACTTCCTAGAATGTGCTTCAGGTTCAACAAACGAATCCTCTCCTGTTTTACTGAACAACCGAATCGTTGTAATTGATGATCCTATTTCTAGCTTGTCACACAACTACGTCTATGACATTGCAACCCTGATACATCACAAAGTCTTTAACAAAGACTTCAAACAAGTTTTCCTATTGACACATAACCTATTCTTTTTCCAAGAATTACTGATGCTCAAGAACGCATCTAACAAATGTCCTGCTGGATATAAACTGTTTAGGGTTGCCAAACCGAAGTTTAGCCTCGTTCATGATTTAAAGAGGGATGAACTTCAAAATAATTACCAGATGTATTGGCAAGTCGTCAAAGACAGCGAATCTAATCCAAGCTACGCACACATGTTACCCAACGCGATGAGAAATATACTGGAGCACTACTTCAATTTTGTTCATAAAAAAGAGTCGCTAAAGAAAGCATTGGAGAACTTAGGTCGAACAGAGTCAGATTTTAAGCCGTTGTTTAGATATATAAATAGGGAGTCCCATTCTGATTCGATTAACCTAGTTGACTTTGAAAGGATCAATGCTGAAAAATACATTAAAAATTTTAAACAGATATTTGTAGCAACTGGTTTTGAAGAGCACTACAACAGCATGATGGGGATTAAAAATACAACTGAAGTTGTCGCAGAACCAGCTTAATTGAAGTTGGGAGGGGCTACCGATGATAGTTATCGTCTAGGAAGTGAGCGAAGATGTTGACAAACATCTTCCCATTTCCCTAGGCGATAGCGTTGATATTTTCTAACATTTACAACCTTAAGTTTCATGTTAGCTACCTCGCATATCTGCACCGTGATAGTCACTGACAACCCTTGCAAGCCATTTACAAGCTGTAATTGTTGCAATTGTTACAGGTAGCCCCATTCAATTTATACCAAATTCAGACGCTTATAACTACAAAAAGTGAATGTACCATGTCGATTATTCTATTAAAGTCATAGAGCGTAGTCAGTCATCGTTGGTACACTGACTTTGCCCCTATTTATTGGCAACGATACGCATGCAAAAACCAACATTAAGCCCTGCCGCAGCAGCAACGATCGCGATTCACACACAAGCCCCAAACGGTGCCTTAGTGTTGATCCGTGCCACTAACCCCAGTGATGCCGAACGCCTCTTAGCGCTATACCCCAAACTCTCACCCCAATCACTGTACTTACGCTTTTTACGGATCATCGATACCCCTACTCTGGCGCAGCTGATCCCCTATACCGATGTCGATTTTGCCATGCACTTAGGGCTGGTTTTATTGCTAGAGGAGGAGATCATCGGTACGGCTCGCATCATTCGCTGCGATAAAAAACACAGCAGTGGCGAGCTTTCCTGCTTATTAATTGACGCTTATCAGCGCCAAGGTTTTGGGCGCTTATTACTCCAACATTTATTAGAGCAAGCACGGGCATGGGGGATCAGCGAGGTATTTGCACTGGTGCATCCACAAAATCGGGCTATGCTGCATTTATTAAGCAGCCTAGGCTACCCGACGCAGATCTGCTACGAAGAAGGAGACTATACTGTCCGTTTAGACTGTCAGCTGCCGGCGGATATCATACGAAATCCGCCAAAGCATGCGGTACGATAAAGCGTTATTGGGTTGTACTGCCGCCGCTCTGTTCCGCATCTGCGAGTGCGTATGCGTGTCTGTGCGCAATAAATGCCTCCCTATATGATTCATCACCCATTAGTCTTTGATAATCGGTCACTGACGCTAAAAAATCAGCACGGCTATTGGCATCGACGGATGTTGACGTTGGCAGATCCACCGTTAATGAATCAACCGCACGGCCACCAACCAAAAATTCATAATGTAAATGCGGCCCAGTCACTCTACCTGTCGCCCCAACCGTACCAATGGTTTGCCCACGCTCAACCAATTGCCCTTTACGCACGTTAACTCGCGACATGTGAAGATAACGACTGCGGTATTCCCCATAGTGCTTAATTTCAACATAACGCCCCGCAATAGGGTGGTTTTCAACACGTACCACTTCACCATCACCAGCCGCCCAAATCGGTGTGCCCGTCGGCGCGGCATAATCGGTCCCATTATGTGGTGCCACTCGTTTTGTTACCGGATGGAGACGGCGAGGATTAAAGCGAGAACTAATGCGGTATTTACTGTCTATTGGATGACGAATAAAAGCACGCGTTAAACTTTGGCCATCATTATCGTAATAATTGCCATTTTCACGATGCAGATAAGCACGCCCTAACGTTTGCAAACCATTGCGATTCGGCCGCACAAATTCAACCGCCAAGAGGCGCGTATTTTTGGTACTCACCCCTTCGATGTATTGATATTTATATAAAATATTAGCCGCATCGCTGGGTTGCAGGCGATTAAAATTTATTTTACTTTCAAGCAGCGTGCTGATTTCAAGCACCTGTGCGGCACTGAGTCCTTTGGCTTCAGCCGCGACAGAAAAGTTCTCTCCTGAGCCAATTGAAACCACGATGTTATGCGTTCGCCAATGGCCATCAATGCGCTTTTCTTCAACGGTAAATTCATCGCCATTTAAGGTGTAAAGCACCTGACGGCTGGGATCGAACTCAATTTCAAATTGGTTCAGTTGTTGATTTTGATCGAACCAAAAATTTAATGTGTTCTTTGGAAACAGCGGGCTTAACGCAAATACTGAGTAATCGGAGTCAGCTTGCAATAATTTGTCTTGATATCGCTTATTTAAGCCATATTTTTCAAACAGTTGGCTTAACGTATCTCCCATTTTCACAACATGGCTTACCGTAGGGCAACCAGCATCCGAGATCAAACAGGCACGCTGATACTGCCTGGGCTCAATCAAGGAATCGAGTAATAGAGAGGGCGATACCGGCGTTTGTGCTACCTCTAAGGTCTCTTCAAAGGCGACTTCATCCGCAATAGGCGCCACTAAAGCTTGCTGTGTTTTGGGCGCAAAGGCGATGGTTTTAGGTGGTTGTATGGCATCACTTACGGTGGTTTCCGGCGTATTTTTAGCCACCAATAAATACCCAAATACCAGTACGGCGGCAGCACAGATTAAACTTTTTTTTGTCGCGACCCCCAAGTTCAGCAAACGCCCTACTATCGACGGTGGCGCCTCATGGGCGCGACGAGTTCGAGAACGAATAAAGTTACCCTGCTTAGGAGCTTTGATTCGAGAGTTCATTGATCTACGCCGATTATGTAACAAATGCTTAACCCGAGAGAAGAAAAGGCGATTACAATGCATAAAAATAGGGTTCTCGTCAACAGCAGGGGCAACATTTGTGACTTAACTCACACCGACGATTGTTATGCAATGCAATAAATACCAAAACAAAGGTTAAATTTTTGATGGGAATATATATGTTCAAACATTAGTTTGAGTTATTTATTTGCACGTTTACCACTCAATCAGCCCTTCTGACTCTGTACTATGGTTAATCACATCCTCTATTTATATATAAGGAATACTCTATGCTTGGCGAGATCCACTCATTGATTAATGATTTCCCAGAATACCGAGATACCATCACTCAGCGGTTAGCCACAGATGACGCCTTTGCAGCAAAGAATAAGCTTTACAATCAATTAGATAAAGAAATTAGAGTATTGGAGCTCAATAATAATCCCATTGACGACGATGAGATGACCAAACTCAAGCAACAACGAGCAGAGCTCAAAGACGAGCTGTACCACCAATTACAAATCGATCAATCTGATTAACCACCAACACAATTACTTCTTTAATGCGGCCGCTTGAGCAATAAATGCGTATAACGACCTAACTCTCGA
The DNA here is from genome assembly GCA_044433165.1 of Ferrimonas sp. Taxonomy (GTDB): domain Bacteria; phylum Pseudomonadota; class Gammaproteobacteria; order Enterobacterales; family Shewanellaceae; genus Ferrimonas. The sequence continues at coordinate 9,411 of JAWXTX010000090.1, forward strand.
TAAAGCGGTCGCCGACAAAACTCAATCTCAAGCTCAATCAACCGTTCCAACTCGGTTTGTTGTAAGGATTTATCGCGTAAATAATCATGAATAACTCGCACCCCTGCCTGCTCAACTAACTCAAAACCAACCGTTCGTGCTTGTTCAAGTACCGTCTCATTGCGCAGTGGGTTTTGCGGCACCATTCGCACACGGCGCACCTTGCGCGATGTCATCGCATGGCCAATATTGTCAAAATTTCCCGCCACTAAATTGTGAAATTCGGCGGCTTGATGATTAAAAAACGCCAAAGACAGATAACCACCCGGCTGCACAGTAGAGAATAAAGAGGTCAATACCGGCAACGGCTCAGCCACCCACTCAAGAACCGCATGGCACAATACCAACTCAAATTGGCCAAGCTCATGCTGTGCTAGGGTTTGGATTGGCCCATGCAAATATTCAAATTGAGCCGCTAATCCTTGTTGCTCCGCTTGTTGCTGAGCCAATGTCAGCATTTCTTGAGACAAGTCCATCAACACCACCGAATGTCCTAAACTTGCTACTCTGCGCGCCAACTGTCCTTGACCGCCCCCCGCATCCAAGACTCGGCTTAGTGGCGGCAGCTGTGATAATGGCCCTTGTTGCAATAACCACCACAGCACGGCTTCACGCACTTGCCCCTTACTGGTGCCATAAATGTTATTGGCAAATTTTGCTGCACGGCCATCAAAGTTAGTGTCGTTCATCTTAATGCGGAGCTTCTCTAATCAAAAAGGGCGTCATTGTGCCACAATCTGGCCGATAAGCAGACTTGCTCTTCACATCCTCGTCCCCCTACAATTCGCGTTCTTTTATTCCAGCAATGCAGTACTAGCACCTATGTCAGCCAAAGTCATCCTCAAAAAAGCTCGAGATAAGTCTCTTCAACGTCGCCATCCATGGGTTTTTTCTAATGCCATCGAAGAAGTGCAAGGCAACCCTGAGTCCGGCGCCACCGTCGAAGTCTATGCAAAGGATGGCCGCTGGTTGGGCCGAGGAGCCTATTCTCCACACTCTCAAATCCGCATTCGGATCTGGACCTTCGATCACGCAGAAGCCATTGATTTAGCGTTTTTTCAACGCCGTTTAGAACGAGCGCAAAAAGGACGTGATGATTTGATCCAAGCTGGGCAACTCACCGGATATCGCTTGGTTGCAGGTGAATCCGATGGTTTACCCGGGATCACCATTGATCGTTTTAATGATGTGTTGGTGTGCCAAATTCTCAGCGCTGGCGCAGAATTACAACGTGAACTGCTGTTCGAAGCCCTAAAACAACTGTGCCCTACGGCCACTATTTACGAACGTTCCGACGTTGAAGTACGTAAAAAAGAGGGTTTGCAACCCCAACAGGGGCTGATTTATGGCACTTTGCCACCACAGCCCATGACCTTTAAAGAAAATGGCTTAGAGTTATTGGTCGATGTGGAAACTGGCCACAAAACTGGCGCTTATCTTGATCAGCGCGATAACCGCGCAATTGCAGCAACCTATGTGGCGAATAAACGTGTACTTAACTGTTTTAGCTATACCGGTGGTTTTGGTACTTACGCTCTGCGTGCCGGCGCCAGTGAAGTCATTAATGCCGATGTTTCGGCACCGGCATTAGCTTTGGCTCAACAAACCGCCGAAC
>JAWXTX010000091.1:0-10686 GCA_044433165.1 Ferrimonas sp.
CCCCCCCCCCCCCTCTATCAACATATCAAACACCAATCACACGCGGGAAGTCTGACTGCATAAAGCAATTTGGCTAATTAATGTTTGTTCTCAAGTGAATACTGTGTTCCACCCCTCTTTTGTTGAGACTGGGCGCTCAATCTGACTGATAAATTGAACCAAATTGTCTGTAACTCGCTCAATAGCATCAGCATCTAGCAACGTCACAATGGTTAAGATGAATTGCTTCAAGTCAACGAAATTGAATGATTTACCTTTATATAGACATACACCGTCTTGATACTCCGTTAGCGTAGATACATCTTCTGGCAATCGACAAATAAAGTGAACACTTTTATCCAGCATTTCCATTGCTTGAAGTGCCTGTAAACTATCGTCTAAGCGCTTATAATCAATTTTTTTAACTGTCACTTCATAAAGGTTGTACGATTTGCTATCCAGCTCTAGCCAAATATCTGCTGGCTTTTTCGATGTAGTGTTCGTCCCAAATACACTCTCATCACCACCAATAACTGAAACTTGACTTGTGCTAAAGCATTCTTCCAATAATAATGAAATAACTAGCTGAGGAGTTGTACCACTCTCTGGGTAATCGTAGGTAAATTTAGACAACTTATGCGCAAACTCTTGGTGGGATACTTGAGCACTTTCAGGAGCCACTATAACAATAGAACGAACACTCTCAGCGTACTGGTAGAGACGGTAGAAGAAAAATTCCACCAACAAATCCATAACACCTGTATTGGTTTCATTTACAACTCTTTCTAAGAACGCCACAGCAGCCATTGCTGCCTTTTGAGGTCTTTTACCCGTAGCCCAAGCGTTATCAAGTGAATATTGATTCTTTGCTACGTTCAATGGGTCAGACTTACCACAAGGCACTCGCCCTTCAAACGCATAAAATATACCCTGCTCAAATATAGAACGAGGATTGCAATCATAAAATCGAGTAAGAGGGTTATAGGTGGTTGGGTTGAGATGCATACCAGTAAGTGCAGTTGCAACTACGCCTCGAAAGCCCATGGCTTTCACTTTAATTAGATCGTCAAGTGTAAGAGAGATCGCCTCATAATCACTCAGCCCAACGAACCTCTGTTCATCATGTCCTTGGGCATTATCTAATTTAGATATGATGTAATTCTTTGCTCGTTCATTTCTTTCCGTTGTGCTCATACAACTCCAATCCTAAAAAATTGATAACGATATTTTTCAATCTTTCGTTATCTTGAACTCGATAAACTTTTAGAATCTTCTTCAACTCAAAGATATCAACGCGCCTTTCAGTTGTCTCTATCTTTGATATCTCAGACTGAGTCATACCTAGCTGCTTGGCAACTTCAAGCTGAGAAATCCCCAGCCGCTTGCGTTCATCACACAAGCACTGTATAAAAGAACAGTATTCCTGATTATAAATTGTCTTAGTTCTACTCATAACCGAGTGATTATGCTACAATTTGTGAAATATTCGAAAATCCAATATTTTGGAGAAAAAATGCCAACTGCAATTTCATTGTTTGCAGGTGCAGGTGGAATGGATGTTGGTGTGGTTAACGCTGGCTTTACCGTTATCGCTGCATCTGAACTAGATCCACATGCATCAAATACATATCGCCACAATCACCCAGGAACAATCCTGATCGAAGGTGATATCGATAATGAAACTAACTTCAACCAAATGGTCTCTCATGAAGGTATCGACCTTGTTGTTGGAGGGCCTCCCTGCCAAGGTTTTTCGGTTGCTGGGAAAATGGATAAAGATGACCCACGTTCAAAGCTTGTGTTTTCATACTGTTCTGTTGTTGAACAAGTCAAGCCGAAAGCCTTTATAATGGAAAATGTTAAAGCATTGGGTTCTCTAGCAAAATTTGAAGATGTTCGTGAAGAAATATTTAGGCGAATGAATAACGCTGGCTATAACGTGACTATGAATATTCTGAACGCTAAGGAATTTGGAGTACCTCAATCTCGCGAACGTGTATTTTTTATTGGAACCAAGATTGGTTTACCTACGATAGAAAAATCAGGTTTCGACAAATACAAAGTGGAAGCGGTATCACTTAGAGATGCCATCGAGCATTTAGGGCGAGCAGGATCTGAAACAAATCCCAATATTACAAATGCGAAAATCACTCTAGCAGCTAAACCCGTACTGAGAAAGTCTCCGTATGCAGGAATGCTCTTTAATGGTCAAGGTAGACCCTTAAACCCGACTGCTTGGTCAAGCACACTACCTGCAAGTATGGGAGGCAACCGAACGCCGATTATTGATGAAGACCACCTTTACGATAACAAAGAATCTTGGATTGAAGAGCACCACCGCCAACTGATGGAAGGCAACCTTACTCCCGAATATAAGCAAGTACCATCAAGACTAAGACGATTGACTGTCGATGAAGCTGCAATTTTGCAAACATTTCCTGAAACCTACGAGTTTTTGGGGCCACAATCTAAAGTTTTCAGTCAAATTGGTAACGCCGTACCATGCAAACTAGCCGAAGTAGTTGCACGAGTAGTGCTTGATAGCATCAAGCAAACCTGTATCTCTAAAGAATCCTCTAAGCTTGGAAACTTGGAATTAGATCTTGCAATCTAGCAACGCTGTTATTTTTTTATATCGAAACTTAATTAAATAATAAAAGCACCTACGGGTGCTTTTATTATTTAACCTTTATATGTTGGTGTTGTATCCAGTATTTGCTTAGCGAGCAACTCCAGTATTTCATTAACTTTTTTCTCTCTCGCTTCCAACAACGCTTTAACATTGTCGATCGTTGCTGCCAAGTGTTCACCTGTTGCCACATCTTCTAACTTATAGGCATCATTCGCGTGTTCAGTCACTTTTTTAATCCATGTACGCCTGTATATGTTTTTCACTGAATCGACCTTGGTAACAAAACCAGATTTCATTGCCTTCTCAAGCACCAAGCTCTCAAGATTGGTAATTTCAAGATCTTCTAAGTCATGCAGAAGTTGGATTAAAACCGAAGCGGAAAGTTCTTTTGTCATAGTGTTTATTTAAAGATTAATAATTATTTTTTCTTTATTCAAACGATAGAATTTTTTAAAAAGGGGTAGTCAAGAAGGGTCTCCCTTCTGCCAGTGGATAACATAAGAACGAAGTGGGTTGTCCTATCTGGAAACCACCACCCTTCATAACCAATTGACTTTAAGTTATTTGAATATGCAAAAATAATTTTCTATGTTTATAGAAAACATATTTCATGATTAAAAACTGGACTGTAACAACACAACCAGTACGTCTCGGCACTGATGGCGTCATGATGCGCGAACGTTACCTGCTAAACACCAAACACGCCAACCACAAATGCACCGAAGACCTCGTATCACTCTTCGGCTGTGCTGAAACCTCCAACCGAATTGCACTTGCTGGGGAGCAATTCAGACTTAATCAACACCTCTATAACCGCAGAGGCGGTCGCCCACTCTCAAGCTATGCCATCGAGTATTGTCTCACTCTGCCGAAAGGTTACCGCCCAACTAAGGGGCAATGGCAGTCCATCGTAAAAGATTGCTGTTTAGCGTTAGCAAAGCTCTGCAAACTTAATAAGCAAGAATTTGAACAATATCGGCAGCAAATTCGGGCAGTGCTTCACCAACAAGCTCAAGGAGGCAATAAAGGCAGCGGCGATCATGTTCATATCATTATCGGTAAGGTTGTTGGTGGTAGAGTGCTAAAAGAGCTACAACAAAAGAAAGCAACAAAGCTCATAAAGCAAGCATTCAATAAATCCGTTCTTGAACACGTTGGTATCGACTACCGAAGCTATGAGCCAATTGAAAAAGAGAAAGGACGTCGGCTCTCGACGTGGCAGTACCAACATCAGAAAGCGACTGAAGCTTTAGAGATAGAAAAGCTAATTGAGAAGATGCAAACACAGTTCGATAAGTGGTTAAAAGCAAAAGAAGAATGCAACGAGAGGCAAATTCGGCGTCAACAAAACAGGCTCCTAAAAAGCCATGAACAATTGAAGCTGCGCTCACTCACTGCATCACAGTTAGATAGGATTAACATCGTTCGAAATCAGATTAAATGATCCTTGCAATATTGAATGCAGTTCAACTCCTAAACGGGGAGCTGAACCGATACTCATCTAGATGCAAATGGATTGAGTCTCTGAGGAAATGGTACTAAAATGCGGTACTAAGTAACTTGTATTAAGAAACACAAGCAACCTAACCCATTGAATTGTTTGCTTTCTGACCGTGTTGGTGGCAGCTCCCGCCAGCTCCACCAAACGTTTGGAAAGGGCGGTGGCTCATTGAGTCACCGCCCTTTTTATATCTAAAACTTCGATATTAGACTGTTTATACTATATAAAACATACGCTATTTATCTATCTCAAAAATCTGGCATTTGCCAGTTTCGATATCAGAGTACCGACACCTATTCAATAGGCGTCGGGAGATCAAACGTTCACTTAAAACATCAGATAAATAACTTGCAGCAACTCATGCGTTGCCGCTTGAGATAGATATTCAGAAAAGCTTAACTTCACATCTTTCTCGTCACAAAAGCCGTTTTTCGACGGCTTTTGGCGACAGCCCATCACAGATCATACATAGTAGAATAAAGAGTCACTTATTCGGGGTATGTGCATGTTTAAGAACGTAAAATCTATAAAAAACTTCGGTATCTTCAAGGATGCCAACACTAACGCTGGTCAACCTTTCTATCAATTTAATTTATTCTATGGCTTTAATTATTCTGGGAAGACCACTCTTTCACGTGTTTTTCGAGCAATGCAGTTAGGTGAAATACCTGAAGGCTTCACTGGGGCATCTTTCGAAGTCGACTGTCACGAAGCTAACTCCATCATAAGTAACAACTTACAAAAAGTAGAAAACCTACGTGTTTTCAATTCAGATTACATTGCTAAGAACGTTAATTTTGATGAATCAAGCGTAAGCCCTGTTTTGATCGTAGGTAAACGTAACATCGAACTAGAAACAGAACTTCAAAGATTGGAAGAGGCTATTCCTGAAAAGGAAGCTAAGCGAGATCAAAACGAAAAATTCGCAGAGAGCAAAAAAACAGAGAAAGACAAACGTTTAACTGAAGTGGGTCGAAACGTTACTGTATTAAATATTCTAGGTAGTTCTACATTCAACGCTTCAAGCGTAAGATCCATGCTTGCATCTGCTCAAGCTAGTCATGATCTTACTCCAGAACAAATGAGTGCTTACATTGATATAACAAGAGCCACTGCCGTATCAAGCGTGCCTAAAGTTAAACTTAGCACCCCAGAAATGAAAGGTATTTGGGGTGACATTGAATCAATCATGTCGACTTCCGTAACACAGACCACTATTGCTGAGTTGGATGCAGATAAAAGCCTTAGAAGTTGGGTTGAAGAAGGCATAGAGCGTAACGCAGGACACACCACCTGCCAGTTCTGTCACAACACGATTAGTCAGGTAAGAGTTGATGAGTTAAATGCTTATTTCTCGAAAGCGTACAAAGACCTTAGTCAAAGGATTGATGTTGCTATCGCTTCGGTTCAATCACAAGCATTCACATCAAGTATTCCGAATACCAGTCAACTTTACCCAGATCTACAGAAAGGTTTTGACGAATTAAGAAGCCAAATCCAGCCAATCGATGATTCTGTCGAAGAACTAAAAGCGTCACTAGTTAAGTTGCTGACTGACAAGAAAGAGCACATGGCTGAGATACTTCCATTTAATGCATCAGACTATCCTTTACCGCTAGTTACAGACTTGATGGAGCAGTTCAACGCACCAATCACAGCGCACAATGAGCGGGCTGCTAACCATTCCACAGAGCAGCATCAGGCTATTGAGGCAATCAAACGTCACTATGTGTACCAAGAAACCCAGAACTACGACCACCAGCAAGCACATCTTGATATACAAGGGTTTAAAAAAGCTGCTGTCACCGCACAAAATAAGATCGACTATATTCAAGCGCGTATCGATGCGATAAAGGCTGAACTTAATAACACTAAACAGGGAGCACAGAGTCTTAACGACAACTTGCGACAATACTTTGGTAAGACAGATATAGAGATTAAGCCTATAAATGGCACGTATAAGTTCATGCGTGAAGATCGAGAGGCAAAGCATTTATCTGATGGTGAACGTACTGCAATAGCATTTGCGTACTTTATTACACAATTAGAAGATGAATCCTTAAGTGGCATCAAACCTATCGTGTATTTGGATGACCCGATCTGTAGCCTTGATTCAAACCACATTTATAACGTTCTTGGCATTATTAAAAGTAAGCTAGGACATGAGCACGTCGAACAGCTATTCATTTCTACGCATAACTTTGAATTCTTCAACTTAGTAAAGACGTGGTTGTCCTATTTCAGTAAGAATAAGACGGGCACAGAAAAAAGAGCACAGTTCTTCTTGGTTAATCGTATAGGCAACCAATCCAAGATTGACCCATTGCCTGATCTACTTAAAGACCACAGATCCGAGTATGCTTACTTGATCAGCAAGGTTAAAGAAGCTGTAGAACGACCAGAGAATTGTGATTCTATTGCTGTGCAGTCGTACGTGAGGAAGATACTGGAAGTGTACTTTTCGTTCCGTTTCAATCTGACTGAGTTCAGGGGTAACGGCAAAGACCAGATAGCCCCTAATCTACTGAAAGACATTGAAAATGCGGAAGTTAAAGCAAATACGTTGTATGAGTACATGAATGAAAAATGCCATGCTAAGTCAATGGTACTTGGCGTTCAGTTCCCAGAAGCTGTGCAGCCGCAGTTAACTAACGCATGGGAGATCATTACAAACGCCATAGAAACGAACGACAAGCCACACTATGACGCATATTTTGCTTAACTCAATCCGTGCAACAGTATGTGTCTTATGCATAATTGTGAACCCCAACCACAACTCAGTTTTTCAATCTCGTTATGATGGTAACTTTATTTATTCATTGATTGTTATCAGGTGACATGGTGTTCGACGATTTTTCTGTTTTTATTGGCTTAATCTTTACTGCAGCCGTTGTTATTACCTTATTAAAATCCATCCGTATTGTGCCGCAATCTGAAAACCATAACGTAGAGCGACTGGGTAAATTTGACCGCACCTTAGGGGCCGGCTTGCATATTTTAATTCCCTTTATTGAAACCGTTACCCGTAGAGTCTCTATCTTACAAAAGCAAATCTCATTTGATCAGATGGCTGCCACCACCAAAGACAACGTTACAGCCACTATTGAAGCCTGTGTGTTTTACCGTGTGACGAATGCCGAAAAAAGCCAATATCGTGTAGATAACGTAGAAACGGCAGTGATGACCACGGTTATTGGTAAGCTACGTAATACGGTAGGACGCATGACGGTGGATGAGGTCATTTCTGAGCGAAGCCGCATTGCTGCAGAAGTGATGACCGACATTGCCATTGAAGTAACCAATTGGGGCGTTGAGGTTGCGACGGTTGAAATTTTAGACATTGGTTTTGGTAATGAAGTGTCCGAAGCGATGCGCAAACAATTAACCGCTGAGCGTGAACGCCGCGCAACGGTAACCAAAGCAGAAGGCGAGCGTGAAGCCGCTCAATTACAAGCAGACGCCGAGTTTTATAATGACAAAAAAGACGCGGATGCCCACCTGTATAAAGAAACCAAAGAAGCCGAAGCGCAATTAATTTCTGATGCAAAAAAAGCGGAAGGGATAAAGCTACTTACCGATGCACAAGAAGATAATATCCGCCGTATTGCAGCCGCAATGGCCGATGCTGATGGCCAACGCGCTGCAAACTATATTTTAGCGTTAGAGCAAACTAAGGCGATGGGGCAATTATCGGCCTCGGATAACGCCAAGTTGGTCATGCTTCCTACCGACGCCGTACAGGGCATGGGCAGTATGGCTGGTGCCGCAAGCCTGTTAAGTGAACTGGTTCGTAAGTAATGTGGTACGAATCGGTTAATGCCATCTCTTTGTGGTTTATAGTGGCGATTTTACTGCTGTTAGCCGAGCTTACCAGTGGTGCATTTTTTTGCTTGGCACTGGCTTTAACCGCATTGGTGATGATGGCCATTTGCGGATTTTTTATGCCGAGCGTGTTTGCCCAATTAGTGTTGTTTTCTCTGTTAGCGACGGCCGTTTGTTTTGGCCTGAGCAAAGCAAAAACACCGGCGAAACCCGATATCAACGATCAATCGAACGAGCCATTGCAAGGCACCAGTAAGATTTGGCACGATCGAACCCCTTAACCACCCAAATAAACAAACGGGGCGCAATATGTGCCCCGTTTGCTTTTAAATTATTTGTAGAATATGGCCGCTAGCTGTATTGATAAACACAGCGTAATGTCAGTTTGTGGTATTGGCAGAGTGTGTTCCTTGAATGGTTGCTGCCAATTCATACTGTTCATCGGCGTTGTTTGTATCCGTGATCAAGCCATGATGTACGGTAATGGTGGTGGCGGCAGTTAATGCTGGCAAACCTCCATCTGCCTGTTGCTTGGCGGTAATGGTTACTTGGCCGTAACCGTGAATATCAATGTGGCCATCGTCACTGATGGTTAATATCTGTGGTTGGCTGCTTTGAAACTGAATGTGGCCATTATGGCCACCAAGAGCTTGCAGCTGTAAACCTTGGGCTTCGGCATCTAATGCAGGTGATAACGGTAAGCTGAGTGTTGGGTACACTGGTATCGCAATAAAACTGCTGCTGTTTTGGCCGCTAGGATGGTGGTAAACCACTTCGGCTACAATGGTGGTTAGTTGCGGCACTGCAGGGGCAATAAAATAAGCTTGATGCCCTTTTAGTTGAAATTGCACTGGTGGCCCGACGTATTGCACCCACTCTAAATCCGCTTCTATTGCTGCCTTAGTGCCAAGTTGGGCACTTAACTCGACCAAAGATCCCGCCAAATAAGCCGCCTGAGAAGGCTTAATTTCAACGTTAGGTAACCACTGCCATGGGCTCCATTGCTGCTGGGTAGAGCACTCTTTAAACCAGACTTGCGCTAATCGCGTGACATGTTCAATCTCACCGATTTGACAGGGCGTAGCCGAGACGGGAGGCAGTGTTGCAGGCGTGACAGCCCAGACAGTAGAAGGCAACAGAAACAGCGCATGAAGAGTAAAAAAGAAGAAGATTAGGCGGCGATAACAGCTCATGTTTCTTAGCAAGCAAATTCAAATCTGCTTTAAAAATACCGCGAAGAGACAAAAGATCAAACAGAATTTAACTGAAATGCAACGCTGATGGGTATATTGCTGTTTACTCATATCGTTGAAATGAACAAGCCAGCAAGACGGCTGGCTTAACATGAGTAAACGAGGAAAAGTCGTTAATTAAGTACGGTACAACACCTTAATAATGTGAAAGCCAAATTTGGTTTTCACCGGGCCATAGGGCTTTAAAATGGGTGCACTAAATACCGCTTTATCAAATGGAGGCACCATATCGCCACGACGAAACTCACCGAGGCTACCGCCTTTTTTACCCGATGGGCAGGTGGAGTGTTTTTTCGCTAAGAGCTGAAAGTTTGCCCCTTTATCAAGCTGTTGCAGCAGATCTTTGGCTTTTTCTTCATGCTTAACCAAAATATGCAAGGCACTGGCGGTTTTGGCCATATTATCGTCCTCTCTTTTTTGCGGCCGCCATGCTAACAGCTTTCTTCTAAGAGCGCGAGACGCTGTAAATAATCCTCTTGCAGCATGTACATTCGAACGGCATCCCGATACGCCCCATCGGTAAAAAATTCAGCAACTAAACGGCCTTCTTCAATAAAACCAAAACGCCGATACAGAGCGTGAGCACGCTCATTTTCTGTCGATACCAATAAATACAGCTTATGCACATTCAATACTCGAAAGGCGTAATCCACGGCTTTGGCCATAACCGGCCGCGCGTACCCTTGGCCTTGAAAGGAAGGATCGATAATAATTTGGAACTCAGCACGCCGATGTATATGAGTGATCTCTACCAGCTCTACTAAGCCTACAGCGCAGCCATCGCCATTCTCTGCAATAAAGCGGCGTTCGGATTGATCATGTATGTGCTTGTCGTATAACTGCTGCAATTCAATGAAGGCTTCATAAGGCTCTTCAAACCAATAAGCCATAATGCGGCGGTTATTATTCAAACTGTGAACAAAACACAGATCATCGCGTTCTAATGGGCGAAGCCGAACCGTGATAGACATCCAATTTGTCTCCATTACTGCTAAGAGAAGGGCATCGTGCCCAATAGCGCTATGAACCTGCGCGCCGTGAATTGCTGCCTAGTACAGACAACAAGGCGCACGGGTTATCGCAAGATCACCTTGGGTTACAGCACTTGCGCCGGTTGCAATCGGCTTGCTTGCCAAGCGGGGTATAAGGTGGCAAGTAACGTTACGAGAAATGCCACCAGAACAACGCTAACGACATCACTAAAATGCAATTCCGATGGTAAAAAATCAATAAAATAAACGTCGCCTGAAAGCACCTGTATGCCGGCTAATTGCTCAACCCAAAGCACGAGATTTGGTAACTGCCACGCCAATAACGCGCCGCTTATCGCACCGAATAAACAACCGACCGCCCCTGTTACCGCGCCTTGCACTAAAAACGTTACAATAATGCCAGTTTGAGCCATACCCATGGTGCGCAAAATCGCAATTTCATGCTGTTTATCTCGCACAGCCATAACCAGCGAGCAGATGATGTTAAAGCTGGCCACGGCGACCACT
>JAWXTX010000092.1:0-10473 GCA_044433165.1 Ferrimonas sp.
CATGCGGACGCCCTGCGGTTATATGGCAGAGCTGCCGCTTGTATTTGCTGGCTAAAAATTAATCATTAGGTGGAAATTTGTTGGTGTGTTTATCTGCAGTCAGTTTTTATTTTATAAATACGATGCGTTGATAACCGTAATTTATTAAAACCTTTCTGATAATTGTATTAAGTAGCGGCTCTTTTTGTGATTCATTTTATTTAAAATCGAGTTGGATTTTAAAATGGCATTTTAGTTAAGTGTTTTATTATTGGTTTATTTTTTTTGGGTGTAGGTATGAAAATCTTGACTGTATTTGGTACAAGGCCAGAGGCCATTAAAATGGCACCACTTGTACACGCGTTAGCTAATGATGAACGATTTGAATCGAAATGCTGTGTTACTGCTCAGCACCGAGAAATGCTTGACCAAGTATTAGAGCTTTTTGAAATAAAACCCGATTACGATTTGAATTTAATGCAGGCTGGGCAATCCTTAAATGAGGTAACAGCACGTGTGTTATTAGAGCTTAAGCCTGTACTGCAAGAATTTAAGCCAGATGTAGTGCTGGTTCATGGGGATACCGCCACTACTTTTGCTGCCAGCCTTGCGGCCTACTATGAACAAATTGCAGTTGGCCATGTAGAAGCAGGGTTACGTACTGGAAATATTTATTCTCCTTGGCCAGAAGAAGCCAATCGTAAATTAACCGGCGCAATTACTCAATATCACTTTGCACCAACAGAAACCTCTAAAAGAAATTTGCTAGAAGAAAACATTAATACTGAATCTGTTTTTATTACCGGTAACACAGTAATTGATGCTTTACTGATGGTGAAAAATAAAATTGATAATAATCTCGCATTAAGTCAGCAGCTTGCTGCGCACTTTCCAATGTTAGAAAAGGATAAGAAATTAATATTAGTTACAGGTCATCGCCGTGAAAGTTTTGGTGGTGGGTTTGAACGCATTTGTGAAGCATTAGTTCACACAGCCAAAGCTCATCCTGATGTACAAATATTATATCCTGTTCATTTAAATCCTAATGTAAGAGAGCCGGTAAATCGGATTTTATCTAACGTAGATAATGTGCATCTTATTGAACCTCAGCAATACCTCCCATTTATCTATTTAATGAGCCGTGCGCACATCATCCTTACCGATTCTGGCGGCATTCAAGAAGAGGCACCGTCATTAGGTAAACCGGTATTAGTGATGCGAGATACAACGGAACGCCCAGAAGCGGTGGCTGCAGGCACCGTAAAACTGGTGGGTACTGATATAGACAAAATTATTACGGGCCTTGAAGTGCTGTTAACGGACGAGCAAGCCTATAAAAAAATGAGTATTGCGCATAACCCTTATGGCGATGGTTTGGCATGCCAGCGCATATTAAATGAATTAGCCAAGTAAAAATTAAGGAAGAAATATGTCTTTTAACACCATCTCCGTTATTGGCTTGGGTTATATCGGCTTACCTACTGCGGCGATGTTCGCGTCGCGTAAAAAGAACGTAATTGGTATTGATGTTAACCAGCATGCCGTAGATACCATCAACCAAGGTAAAATTCACATCGTCGAGCCAGATCTCGATATGCTGGTAAATGCGGCAGTAACCGAAGGTTATTTAAAAGCCTGCACCACAACAGAGCCAGCAGATGCATTTTTAATTGCGGTACCAACCCCTTTTTTACCTTGTAAAGAGAGCGAAATACCAGCCCCCGATCTGTCTTACATCGAAGCGGCCAGCAAAGCGATTGCACCGGTTTTAAAAAAAGGCGACTTGGTGATTTTAGAGTCCACCTCTCCGGTGGGTGCGACAGAGCAAATGGCGGCTTGGCTTGCTGAAGCTCGCTCGGATCTTACTTTCCCACAAACCCATGCTGATAACGCGGATGTGAACGTGGCCCACTGCCCAGAGCGCGTATTGCCCGGACATGTGGTACGTGAATTGGTGGAAAACGATCGCGTTATTGGCGGCATGTCGACTCGTTGTTCAGAACGCTCTGTTGAATTGTACAAAACCTTTGTTTTAGGTGAGTGTGTCATCACTAATGCTCGCACAGCAGAAATGGCAAAGCTGACGGAAAACAGCTCTCGTGATGTGCAAATTGCCTTTGCTAACGAGCTATCCATCATCTGTGACAAGCTCGACATTAATGTATGGGAGCTGATTGCGCTTGCCAACCGTCATCCACGGGTAAACATCTTGCAACCGGGCCCAGGTGTTGGTGGCCACTGCATCGCCGTTGATCCTTGGTTTATCGTCTCGAAAACACCGGAAGAAGCACGACTTATTCATACCGCTCGCCAAGTTAACGATGCCAAACCGGAGTGGGTGGTAAACAAAGTAAAATTAGCCATTGCCGATTTCTTACAAGCGAACCCAGATAAAACAGCCCGTGAAGTGACGGTGGCATGTTATGGCTTGGCATTTAAAGCAGATATTGATGATTTGCGAGAAAGCCCAGCGATGGCCATTACACAAAAGATCGCAGAAATGCATGCAGGCCGTGTGATTGCCGTTGAGCCTAATATTGATGTAATACCTGAAAAACTCAAACATGTTGAGCTAGTCGAGTTTGATATCGCAGCAAAAGAAGCTGATGTACAGGTTTTATTGGTTGATCATAAGGAATTTCAAGGAACGTTAGTAATACAAGGAGCAATTATTGATACCAAAGGTATTTTATAATTTAATTTTTGCATTTTGGCTTCATTGTTTTGTGTGAGCCCTTAATCAGGGCGTCCGCATGAATGTTTTGCGAACAACTTCAGAACAAAATCAGAACTGTGCAGGTATTGAAAATCAGCAACTGTATTGAACTTTTACCTCTGCAGTTCCTGAATTAGTCTGGTGGAGTGCAAAAAGTGTGCACTCATGCGGACGTCCTGAACCCTTAATCGGGCTCTTTGTTTTGTCCATAAAAATAAGTATCACTCCATTCTATATTTATAGATGAGGCTTGTTGCAATACCATCTTGTCTTGTTTGGTGAATCAAGGAGTATTTTGCTAAATAGTTTTATAGATAAATCGAAGCTTATGTCAGACCAATTATTAAATTGTTTTTCGATTCTCTAAATAAAGCAGGTGGCTGCAAGATTTTTAATTATGATTTCAATCGTTTTAGTTTTAATGGCATTCGCTTCATCATTATTAGCGTATATTATAGAATATAAGCCTGCTTTTATTGTTTCAGTTTTTTTATTGATACTGTCACACTGTTTGTTTTTTGTCGATAAAAAACTGGTTTCTACGTTTAATCTATTAACTGTGTCTTTTTGGGGAATGAATTTCATACACATTCTTAATATCGACTTGGCTTCAGTAAATTACTTGTTTATGTCATTGGTTTCAATGTGCATATTTTATTTTTTTTATATGGCTTCACAGCTTGGTAATAAGGGTTACAGTACAGACATAGAAAATTATCATATGCTGATTTCAAAGGTGAAGGTTAATAGTGCTAATGTGTTATCAATCTCCGCTTTTATATCTATTGGTGTTGCTCTTAGAATTTATGATATCGGGATTTCTAACGTTATTTCATTAAATTATTCTAGAGTAGATATTAAGGACAGTGTCGGGTTACTATCAATTGTAAGCAATTATATTATGATTGCATCTATTCCATTATATTTTTTGCTGCCATTAATTAGACCTTTCGGTAATAAATATTACTATTTCACTCTTTCAGTTTCAATACTTTCAATTGTTGTTACTTTTTTTGTTTTAAGAACCAGATCAATTGTGATTGCTTCTGTTATATCTTTCGTTTTTGGCTGGGTATATACTTATTTATATGCAAAGAAAGGTGGTGTAACTAAGATTCCTTTGTTCATGATTGTTAGGATAGTTGTTATTCTATTGATTATTGTTGTTTCTTCTTCAGTAATGCGTGTAGCCCGAGGGATAATGGAAGTTGGTGTAGGGAATCTAAGTATATTATCAAGTATTGAAAATTCCTTAGTCAGTGGAGATATGAATTATGGAAAGGATATTGATGAAATAATGGGAGTCTTCGAACAGCAGAGACTTTCTCTAAATGGACAGTCATATTATAGGGTTCTATTTATACCAATTCCAAGAACTATTTGGCCAGATAAACCTGAAAATACGCAACAGGTTGTTGCTGATATAATGGGTAAAAACTATGCTAATTTTACCTTGCCTCCAGGTATTCAAGGTGATGCATTCATTAATTTTGGTTTCTGGGGTGTAGGCATATTTATTTTTTATGCAATCATTGCCTCCTATCTTGATAAAAGAAGTGATCCATATTCTTTGATTTTTCTATCATCATCGTTTCTTCCATTGTTCCATCTATCTAGAGGTGCCTTCACTAACCCTATAATAATGATGATAATTATTGCCATTTCAACCAAAGTGCTATCTTTTATATACTTTAGAGGGAAGCGTTTTGGT
Organism: Ferrimonas sp.; assembly: GCA_044433165.1. Lineage (GTDB taxonomy): Bacteria > Pseudomonadota > Gammaproteobacteria > Enterobacterales > Shewanellaceae > Ferrimonas. The sequence goes on from JAWXTX010000092.1 coordinate 4,407, forward strand.
TAATAGGGTTATGTTTAATGTTGGCATTTATAAAATATTTGGTCTCGGATTGACATTACTGTTTACTATATTTATGACAAGGTATTTTGATAGTGATGTTTCAGGTAGATATTTTCAGTTCGTGGCATTTGTATCATTAATGTCAACGGCAGTTGGAGCTACACTGCAAAATTTCGTTTTAAAAAAAGTAAGCTATTTGCATGAAGAAGGAAAATCTATTGATTCTATAATATGGCTGTCGGTGTTGATAATGTCATTTAGTTTTTTTTTAATTTTCATTATCTTGTGTTTCATTTATTTAATCAATGACTTGTTTATATTGGGAGATATGATTATATCTCTTGCTAGTGTCATGTTTACAGTAGTGTTTCTTACTGGCATCGGATTTTTGAGGGGGATTGGTGACATTAATAGCTCTCAAGTTGCAGAAAATATAATAAAGCCATTGTTGTTGTTTTTGTTTGCATTGTTAATGTTTTATGAAATTATTAACTCATATAGGCTGATATATTTTGCATCCATCACTTTCTGTACTGCCTTTGTTGTATTTATGTTGTTTGACAAAGTGTCATTCCCAAAGTCGATAGAAATAGATTCTTTTTTTTTAGATGCCATAAGTAATGTTAAAGATATTTTTGATATGCTAATACTTTCGACAATTTCAGCATTTCAAAAAAATTTAGATGTGATAATCATTGGCTTTCTTTTGTCAAACTCAGATGTTAGTTATTATAAACTCCCCGTCGTTTTTTCAACATTAATAACACTTGGCGTGTTAATTTCAAATTATTATTATTCAAGGGGAATTTCAATAGCATACCATAAAGGAACACATGATGAATTGCAGTCATTAGTGAGTAAGGGATCTAGATTATCATTTTATTTGGGTCTTATAATATTTGGTGTTTTAATTTTTTCTTCTCCTGTTGTATTTATTTATTCATATTCGTCAGAATGGATTTTTGCATATAAATTGTTTTTGGTTCTTTCCTTAGGTAAGCTTGCAGATTCATATTTTGGTTCAATTACTACTTTTGCAAATATGACCGGAAATTCAAAATTAGTATCGTTGTCAATGCTGTTATCTTTATCAATGATGTTTGTTTTATCCTTATTGCTTTATCAAGTATGTGGGTTGTTGGGAATAGCTATTTCTGTTTCTTTTAGTTTCTTTCTTTGGAATTTATTAGCATCTTGTATGCTTAAATATAAAACGCATATTAAATTTGGAGTTTTTTGAAATGCAAGAGCTTTATATAATTTCCCCCCTTGCGAATCTTTCAAAACGTACGAGACTTAATAAACTGGTTGATTTTTGGTTTAATAATAGAAAAGAAAGTATTGTACATGTTTGTTGGGAAAGAGAAAAAGGAGATGTAATTGAAGATGAGTTTAGCGATGTTAGAAAAAAAATTATTTTAACTGGTGGAGGCTATCAAGGTGTTAAAGTTAGATTTATGTATTTTCTTTGGTTTACCAAAGTTTTTTTTAATTCTTGGTTTATCCCTAAAGGTAGCATCGTATGGTGTTTAGGATTTGAATCTACACTACCTTTAATCCCAGCTAGTAAAATAAAAAAAATCCATGTTATTTATGATGATGCGGATAGGTTCTCAATGATCTTTAAAATGCCCAAATTCATCAGGGCGATAGTTGAGAAAATGGAATTTTTTTGCTCAAAAAACGTCAAGTGGCATATTGTTCCTAGTTTAGAGCGTTATGATAAGATAACTGATAAAATGATTGTTATTCCTAATATTCCAAGTGCGATGAGCTTAGAGAAGGCAAAGTTATTTTATCAAAATAATAAATGGGAAAGTTCAAAACTAATAATAAACGTAAACGGCTGGCTTTCTGATAATCGAGGAATAAAATTACTTTATGAAGTTGTTAAAAATTTTAGTAAAGAGGATGTTCTAGTCTATATGTCTGGAAAATTATCATCATCTTATGCTAATAAACTTTCTGAATTGTCAAATGTTATTTATTTAGGGCATGTAAGTAATCATGTCACAATAGCAAGTTGTTTTGCCTCTGATTTCGTTTTTACTTTTTATGACCCTAGTGTGGAGATAAATAGATATGCCGAATCAAATAAATGGGGTGATGCAATTATGACTAATTGTGGTATTTTGTCTAACTCTGAAATTATTAGTGTGAAAAAATATGTTGATTCTAAAGTGGCTATTACGTCAGATTATAATTGCGACTCACTTTATGATTTGATTGTTAAATTGACAACTAATGATTTTTTGAAAGATAAAATTAAAGAGAATGTATCTTTAGAAGCAGATAAAATAATTTCATTTGAAAATTATTTGGGTAGATTGTTATGAGTCTTGGGAAGGTTTACATACATGTCAATAGTATCTCTCATTATCGAGTGCCTTTTTATAATATATTAAGTGATAGAGTAGATTCCATCCATATTGACTTTTGTGAAAATAACAATGAAAAATCACTAGCAGATAATGTATCTTATGATAAATGTCGACTATTAAAAATATCTTCAATGTTTAAGTTTCCACTTTTAAATATAAATGAAGTTTTTAGATCAAATTTTATCGTGTTTGAGTTTAATCCAAAAAAATTATCACTTTTTTTATTATCTCCAATTCTTATCTTATGTGGTAAAAAAGTTTACTTTTGGGGCATAGGTGCAAGAAAGATGGGTTTTAAGTCACGTATAATGTCATTCTTATCTTTTTTCTCATCTGGATTAATTGTTTATGAGTCACAATCAAAATCTGTATTAGAAAAACATTTTATTAGAACTATAAATATATCAGTGATAAATAATACAGTTAGTAGCTTAAAATTTTGTCGGGATCTTAAAGGGCGCAATGGATTAAATATAATTTTTGTTGGAACCTTGAGCAAAAGAAAGGGCATATATCAACTACTAGATGCTGTAGTTAATCTGAGAAATAAGATAGATATCAAGCTTTATGTAGTCGGTGATGGAGAAGAAATGAATAACATTAAGGATTTTGTTCTTCGGACTAAGTCTATAAGTTATATAAAAATTGCTGGTAGGATTAATGGAATTAATGAACTTAGAGAATTTTATAATAAAGTAGATTTATCTTGTTCTCCAAGACAAGCTGGACTATCGGTACTCCAATCTTTTTCTTTTGGAGTTCCTTTTCTTACTCATACCCATGCAATATCGGGAGGTGAAATAGAAAATATAGTGGATCGTTATACTGGTTGGTTATTTGAAAATAACCTGGAAGAAAAGCTTCTAGAAATTGCATCGGATAGAAAACTACTAGATCAAGTTAGCTTGAACTGTATGGAACATTATTGGAATCACAGAACTATAGAAATGATGACTGATAGATTTTGTAATGCATTGCTAAATGCTAATTAGGTTAAACATGAAACAAATACTACAAGACATGGCTAAAGGTGGATCTAACTTAGTGGAAGCACCTGCGCCAAAATCCTCAACTGGTAATCTACTAATTGATACTAGCATTTCTTTAATTTCGGCAGGCACGGAACGCATGCTGGTCGATTTTGGTAAAGCAAGTCTACTGGATAAAGCACGCCAACAGCCTGATAAAGTAAAAATGGTGCTTGAAAAAGTGCAGACCGATGGGCTAATGACCACGTTGGAAGCTGTACAGTCGAAGTTAGCTCAGCCGCTACCTTTAGGTTATTGCAACGTTGGTGTCGTTAATTCTGTTGGAAAAGGCGTTAGCGGTTTTAAAGAAGGTGACCGTGTAGTTTCGAACGGCCCTCATGCTGATGTTGTTCGTGTACCCAAAAACTTATGTGCGCTTATTCCTAACAACGTATCTGATGAAGAAGCGTCATTCACCGTTGTGGCAAGTATTGGTTTACAAGGTATCCGTTTAGCAGAGCCTACGCTGGGTGAAGCCTTTGTCGTGACTGGTGTAGGTTTAATTGGTTTATTGACGGTTCAGTTGCTTCGCGCTCAAGGCTGTCGTGTACTAGCCATTGATTTTGATCAATCGAAATTGGAACTGGCGAAACAATTTGGCGCTGAAGTGTGCAACCCCAGTAAAGGCGAAGACCCTGTCGCTGCGGGTATGGCTTTTAGCCGTGGCAAGGGGGTTGATGGTGTCATTATCACCGCTTCAACCAAATCGAATGATCCAGTAACACAAGCGGCACGAATGAGCCGTAAACGTGGGCGTATTATTCTTGTTGGTGTTACTGGCTTAGAGCTTAATCGCGCAGACTTCTATGAGAAAGAACTGACATTCCAAGTTTCTTGTTCTTATGGCCCTGGTCGCTACGATGCGGGCTACGAGGACGATGGCAATGATTACCCTTATGCTTTTGTTCGTTGGACTGAACAGCGCAACTTTGAAGCCATTTTAGATATGATCTCTTCGGGCCAAGTGGACGTTAAGCCGCTTATTACTCACCGATTCAAATTTGAAGATGCGGCTCAGGCATACGAGCTTTTGACTTCGGATAAATCGGCGCTGGGAATTTTGCTTCAATACCAAAGTGAGGTAAGTACTCGTCACGAAAAGTCTATTACGCTTAACCGTGAAGCGACGTTTGAAGCATCAAAGCCTGTCGTTGGTTTTGTAGGTGCTGGTAACTATGCGTCTCGAATGCTGATACCTGCATTTAAGGCCGGTGGTGCTCAATTACATACTATCGCTACTTCTGGTGGTATTAACGGCGTAACTCATGGTGAAAAAGCCGGTTTTGCTAAAACGACTACGGATACCAGTGCCATGATTTCTGATTCAGAAATTAACACAGTGGCAATCGTTACGCGTCATAACAGCCATGCTCATTTTGTTGCTGAAGCGCTTAATGCGGGTAAAAACGTATTTGTAGAAAAACCGTTAGCAATCACTCTAGAAGAGCTTGCGGAAGTGGAAGCGGCCTATTATTCGAAAGCATCGACTGCTTCAGCGCCAAAACTAATGGTTGGCTTTAACCGCCGTTTTTCGCCTCAAGTGCAAAAAATGAAAGAGCTACTGTCGTCTGTAAAAGAGCCTAAGAGCTTTATGATGACCATGAATGCTGGCGCTATTCCTGCGGATCATTGGACCCAAGATAATGAAGTAGGCGGTGGCCGTATCATTGGTGAGGCATGCCACTTTATTGATCTGATGCGATTTCTAGCCGATTCAGAAATTGTTTCTGTACAGTGTCGTCGCATGGGAGATGCTGACGGTGTTGATATTACCGAGGATAAAGCGGCGATTATCCTCGGCTTTGCTGATGGTTCATTCGGTACCATTCATTACTTAGCTAATGGTGCGGCGAACTTTCCTAAAGAGCGAGTCGAAGTCTTTGCAGCAGGGCGTGTTCTTCAATTAGATAACTTCCGTAAGTTAAAGGCATTCGGTTGGCTGGGCTTTTACAAAATGAATTTATGGAAGCAAGATAAAGGGCAAACACACTGCGCGGCGGCTTTTCTTAAATCCATTGCTTTGGGTACAGAATCACCTATTCCTGCACGCGAGTTATTTGAAGTGGCACGGGTTACGATTGAAATTGCAGCGCAATTACGTAAACAGCAATGAGTTTGAAATTAAAAGCGCAAACGGCCTTCGATTTAGGGCTTTTAAACTTGGCGCGAGTCGCTAGTTATAAATTTGGTGTTCGAACTGGATTTAATCCTGTTAAAAGGATTTCGCAAAGTACGATAACAGGGAAGTTATTTCGTCACTCAGTGTGTTTAAGTGAATTTAAACAGAATCAACCATATCAATTTTCTCCATTTGGATGGTTACCAGATTTATCGGTACAAAATATCAAATGGGATCGCAGTGTCCTAACGGGGTGTTATTTTTCAGAGATGAATCAGCCTTGGTTTAATCTCTCTGATTTCAATTCAGATGTGGGTGATATCAAAGGAATTTGGGAAGCGTCACGATTTGATTGGGCGCTAGGGTTGGCTATCGATTACCTAGCTGGCAGGGAAGCCGCTTTAGATGATCTCAATGCTGCCGCAAAAAGTTGGTTAGATAAAAACCCACCATATTTGGGGCCTAATTGGAAATGTGGCCAAGAAGCGTCTATCCGGGTCATGCATCTCGCATTTACAGCGAAATTATTAAATCAAGTT
>JAWXTX010000093.1:0-10465 GCA_044433165.1 Ferrimonas sp.
TGGTGCGTTTTCGCCATGATTTTAGCCATGGCAACATTCAGTTGGCGCTTGAAAATCCAGAAACCACGGTGGGTGGGAGTAGTAGCATGGATAATCAAAGCGATGACGTGCCAGATGTGGTTGCAAAATATACCGCTACTGGCCGTTGGGGTAACGTAAATATTTCGTTATTAGGGCGTCAATTGCATTACGTGAATGACAATAACAGTGAGCCAGAGCGTGATTTTGCGGTGGGCTATGCCCTCGCTGGCCAATTAAAAACGTTTGGCAAAGACGATGTACGTTTTCAACTCAATCTTGGTGATACCGGACGTTATACTACTTTAGGTCTGGTGCAAGATGTATACAACAACCAAGCGCAGCAAAGTACCGGTTATATGTTGGCTTATCGCCATTACTGGACAGAAACGTTGCGCAGTACGGTGTTGTATGCCGGTGCCAAGGCCGACACCAGTAACGATAAAGTACAGCAGTGGACTGCAAATTTGTTTAAAAATTTAACCCCTGCGCTCTCAATTGGCATTGAAGTAGGCAATTTTCAATTTAAACAGGGAAGCACAGGGGTAGAAGGAAATTCGTATTACGGACAAGCCTCAATGAAGTTTATTTTGTAGTGATCGCTTGTTCTAAAAAGCCGTTCAAGGAGAGAACATGCTACACCCCGTATCAGTGCCATCACCTCACCTGACTGCAGCGATGCCCAGTTTGTGTGGGACTGATGCTAATGCGAAACGTGCTGAGATATTGAATTATTTTTATGCCACTTTTGATCAGTACCAATCACTATTTACGCTGTTAGCCGATGAACGCGCTTGGTATCAAAAAGCGATTCGACTGCGCCATCCACTGATCTTCTACTATGGCCATACAGCGGCGTTTTATATCAATAAACTTTACGCCGCTCGTTTAATATCGGCACGAGTTAACCCTCACATTGAGGCGATGGTTGCCATTGGCGTTGATGAAATGTCGTGGGATGATTTAGACGAACGCCATTACGACTGGCCAAGCATTGAAGCCTTGCATGCTTATCGTGCTGAGGTGCGTAATTTAGTTGGGTCATTCATTGAAAGCATGCCGCTTTCGCTACCCATTGATTGGCAGCATCCGGCTTGGGTTATTTTGATGGGGATTGAACATGAGCGCATTCATTTAGAAACGTCATCGGTGTTGATCCGGCAATTGCCATTGGCTTGGGTGCAAGCGCGTGCGGAGTGGTCTCCTTGCGAACAGCGAGCCGCAGTGCAAGAAAATCAACTAATAGTCGTGGCGGCTGGGCGCGTGGTCTTAGGGAAATTAAAACACGCGTTGTGGTATGGCTGGGATAATGAGTATGGTCAGCAAACGCATGAAATCGCCGCTTTTGCCGCCAGTAAGTATTTGGTTAGTAACCATGAGTTTTTGCAATTTGTGATGGCCGGTGGCTACGATTGCGAGCGCTATTGGAGCGATGAAGGCTGGGCGTGGGCCACCTTTGCCGAGGCTCGTCACCCAACGTTTTGGCAACAGCAAAATGAGCAGTGGTATTACCGCAGTTTAACGGCATTATTGCCAATGCCGTGGGAATGGCCGGTAGACGTAAATTGCCATGAGGCGCAAGCATTTTGCCAGTGGCTGAGTGAGTCGAGCGGCCGTCAGATCCAACTGCCTAGTGAAGCCGAATGGATGCTATTACGGCAGCAATTTCATCAAGACTGGCCCGATTGGCAAGTGCTGCCCACAGCCGACGTGCCAGCCAATATTGGGCTAGCCCATGGCGCTTCCGCAGGCCCAGTTTCGCAATTTCCACAAGGTGCTTTTTACGATGTTACTGGGAATGTATGGCAGTGGACTTCGACCCCGATTGATGCTTATGACGGCTTTCGGGTACACCCTCTGTACGATGATTTTTCGACCCCGACCTTTGATGGTAAGCATAACCTAATTAAAGGCGGCAGCTGGTGCTCGACGGGCAATTGCGCTTTAGCAGAGTCACGTTACGCTTTTCGGCGTCATTTTTTTCAACATGCAGGGTTTCGTTACGTGGAGTCGAACAGCAATCAGACTGTGCCGTTAAATCCTTATGAAAGTGATGAGTTAGTCAGTCAATATTTGGCGTTTCATTACGGTGATAGCCATTTTGGTGTCGCAAATTATCCGCGAGTTTGTGCCGAGTTATGTTGGCAAATGGTGCAGCAATATTGCCCACAGAACGCTGAGAAACAAACCCTGCGAGCGTTAGATTTGGGTTGTTCTGTTGGACGGGCAAGTTTCGAGTTGGCGCGCTATTTTCAATATGTTGATGGCGTAGATTATTCCGCCCGTTTTATTGGCGCGGCCAGTGAATTACAGGTATATGGCAAGATCCGCTACTTTGTGCCCACCGAAGGGAAGTTAGGCGAATTTGCCCAATTTGAATTAGCGCATTTGGGCTTGGATGACACGGCTGTTGAGCGGGTGCGCTTTAGCCAAGGCGATGCTGGTAACTTAAAACCACAATTGACTGATTACGATTTGATTTTCATGGGTAATTTGATTGATCGATTGCGGCATCCTGCGCAGTTTCTTGCGACCATTGAGCAACGGTTACGACCCCAAGGGATCTTGGTTATTACCTCTCCTTATACGTGGCTGGCGGAATATACCGATGAAGCAAATTGGCTGGGCGGTTATCGAGAAAATGGCGAAGCCGTTGATAGTTTGAGTGGATTACATCGCTGTTTAGATCGCCATTTTGTGCGTCTGCAACCCCCTTGTGATATTCCGTTTGTGATTCGTGAAAGTGCCCGTAAACACCAATATACACTTGCTCAATGCACAGTATGGCAGCGGCGTAATAGCCCTCTTAACCATGAGCGCGAGGATGGCTTAATGCGTGGCTAGATTCAGTGCATAACTTAAGAGTCGGTTGAGGCTGAATCATCGGTTTGTGGTGGGCACTGTTGTTGATGAGCCTTTAGGGCTGGCTCTAATTGCGCTTTGATTGTCAGCAGTTGTTGTTTTTGGTGCAGATAACGGTCTTTGCGTGTTTGGTATTCCAGCTTATCTTGGTTGAATTGATAGCGGATCTTATTGATCCGTCCTTCTAGGTGGTTGCATTGCTGCTGGCATTGGTTTAATTGCAGGAGTAACGCTTGCAAACGTTCTTGTTGCTGCTCCAAACGCTGATGGTGCTCAGTTAAACTTTGCTGCTGCTGAGTTAACGCTTGTTGCGATTGGCGGTATTGAGCCAATTGTTGACGCAGCTCCGCCGCGTGCTCATTGCATTGGTGGACTTCTGCGGCCGTGAGTGGTTGAGTAGTGGCATTTAGGCTGCCACATAATAGACTCAAGGTAAGTGGTAGGTATCGATAATCCATGAACGCACTCCTTGTTAAATGGGTTTTCTACGCTACCTTGTCTTGGGCATTTTGACTAGCACCCCGATCCAATTGCGCGATATGGTCGAGGCGCTAGAGTAAGCCATTGCAGCTTAAAAGATTACAAAGCGGGCGCTGACCCCCCCTTCTGTGTTCGCAACGTCAGCCCGTAAGCCACGCATAGCATGAATAACGATAAGAGATACAATGGCCATTGGCCGTAGCGTGCAAATGGAGTAATACCACGTACAAGCGCGACCTTATGACGTAATACATCGGCGGTAAATTGCGGTAGTTTTGCTTGGATATGGCCATCCGCGCTAACCACCGCGGTGATCCCATTGTTTGTTACTCTAAGTAGCGGTTTACCTAATTCCAAAGCTCTCATCTGAGCGATGGCCATGTGTTGACTTGGGCCAATGGACTCCCCAAACCACGCATCGTTTGAAACGGTTAACAAGAGATCAGTGTGCTCAGTAATGGCGCTACGCACCAGCTCAGGAAAGGCGATTTCATAACAGATTGCCGGTGCAATGTGGTGCTCACCTGCCGTTAGATTCGGCTGAATCGCCGCGCCTCGATGGAAGCTGGACATTGGCAAGTTAAATAAGGGCGCGAGAGGCCGCAGGAGCGATTCAAAAGGCACAAACTCGCCAATAGGCAGTAACTGATGCTTATGGTAACGGTTTTCATCCAACGGGCTGTAAGGCATGACGCGATCCATTTGGTTGAGCACCAATAACGAATTATAAAATTGCTGCTGCTCATCCATGCTGATGATGCCGGTAATTAAGTGGCCACCTACATCCGCTACGCCACGCTCCATTTGCCGTAGATAATCGCTGATGTAAGTCTCAGGGATCGGCATGGCCGCTTCTGGCCAGATGATTAGATCCGCATCAAAATGCGCCAAGCTTAATTGGTGGTAGACCATAATGGTTGGCCATAGCTGATCGGGTTCCCACTTCATGCTCTGGGCAATGTTACCTTGCACGAGCGCAACATCAGTCGTTGCTCCTGTTGCTTGAATCCAATGATTTTTGCTGATACTCCAAGGCAGGCAGGCCAGCAGTGCCAATGGTATAACATAGCGCCATTGGCGGTAGCATAAGGCCGCCAGACACGAGGCGACTAAGCTGATGATAAAGCCGATGCCTAAGGTGCCAACGATGGGAGCCATATTAGCCAGTGGCCCATTGACTTGGCTGTATCCTGACCATAACCAAGGAAAGCCAGTTAACATCCGCCCTCGTAGTACTTCGGCCAGCAACCATAACGGTGCAAAAGCCAATGTGCGAGTGAGGAGAGAACCGCTGAAGTAACGGTTAAGTAGGGCGATGGCCAGTGCAGGGTAGAGTGCAAGGTAGAGTGCCAGTAATACGATGATCCCAAGCGAAGCAAACAATGGCAGACCGCCGAACTCCGCAATAGAAACATGCACCCAGCGTAAGCCCAGAATAAATTGCCCAAAACCCCAGCTAAGCCCCAGTAAAAAGCCTTGTTTGGGCGAACGATGCTGGCTTAAGAATAATAAAAAGGTTAAGCACAATGGCAATAACCAGCTGTGATCATAGGGGGCAAAAGCAAGGTGGGAAAGGGCGCCAGCACCGGCGGCAAGCGCATAAAAAACAGCGGGGAAGCGCCCCGCTGTGGTTAAGAGACTGTTGTTCACGCCGCGCTGGTTTCCTCGTCGGAGTGGGGTTTGGACTGACGAACTTGCAATTGTACTAAACGGCGAGTATCCGCGCTGACCACTTTGAATTCGAAGTTATCTAAGCGGATGCTTTCGCCACGCTCGGGCAAATGGCCAAAGGCATGACAGATCAAGCCGCCAACGGTATCGTATTCCTCGTCCGAAAACGTTGTTTGGAAGTGTGCGTTAAACTCATCAATGGGCGTTAATGCCGCAATCGACCAAGTATTACGACTGATCCGACGGATAACGGTTTGGTTGTCTTCTTCGAGATCGGTTTCGTCTTCGATATCGCCAACAATTGCTTCGAGAATGTCTTCAATGGTGATAAGGCCTGAAACACCACCGTATTCATCCACCACGATCGCCATATGATAACGCTCTTGACGAAACTCTTTGAGTAGCACATCGACACGTTTGCTTTCAGGCACAACCACAGCAGGACGTAGAATGGTTTCTAAATTGCGTTCTGCATCCGCAGCAAAGCCCCAAGCCAGCATATCTTTGGCCAGAAGAATGCCTTCAATATGGTCTTTGTCACGATCGATTACCGGAAAACGGCTATGAGCGGATTCAATGATGATGGGCAGAAATTCTTCGACGGTTTGATTTTTTTCAATGGTGATGATCTGCGAACGCGGCACCATTAAATCGCGAACTCGCAACTCGGCCACTTCAAGTACACCGTTGATCATCTCTTTGGTATCGGCATCGATTAAGTCGCGGTCTTCTGCGTCTTGAATCACATCTACCAATTCTTGTTTACTTTGCGGCTCTCCGGTAAAGAGCTGAGCCAGTTTATCGAATAACCCTGGCTTCGGCTTGTTACCGGCGCCGTTACTCGACGGGGGATGGTCGTCGTGCATAACGTCTCATTGGTTAGTGGCTGTGGGTAACACCTTATAAGGTATAAGGTGTCGCATCAGTGTCATCGAGAGTAACCCTGCTCGATTTGGCAATCATAGGGGATGCTGAGCAGGGTTTAAAGTCAGATTAACGTGCCTGATAGGGATCGGCAATGGCCAATTGGGCTAATAGCTGGGTTTCTAAGGTTTCCATTTCATCGGCGTCGGCATCGTCAATGTGATCGTAACCAATCAGATGCAAGCAGCCGTGGATAACCATGTGAGCCCAATGATCCAGTAAAGGTTTATGTTGTTCTTGAGCTTCTTTTTCAACCACCTCAGCACAGATCACTAAGTCGCCAAGAAGCGGTAACTCAATGCCTGGAGGAGCCTCAAATGGAAAGGAGAGCACGTTTGTTGGTTTGTCTTTACCGCGGTAATCGCAATTGAGCTGCTGGCTTTCGGCCGCATCCGTAATACGAATGGTAAGCTCCGCCTCGTCGAGCCCCGCCAATGCTAATTCGCACCACTGCTGGAGTTGTGCTTCGGTGGGCAGGTTGGTGGCGTTAACCGCCACCTGTAAATCGAGGGTGATCATCCGTTTTTCTCTGGTTGTAGGCTGGCGCTTAGTGCCGCTTGCTCTGCTTTGCGCTGTTGATCGTACGCCAGTTTCTTGGCGTGCTCTTGGCGCTCAAATTTTTCGTATGCTTCCACAACACGGGCAACAACCGGGTGGCGCACTACGTCTTGGCTGGCGAATAAGCTAAATGCGATGGAGTCGACATCGCGTAAAACTTCAATGGCATGGCGTAGACCAGAACGGGTGCCCCGAGGCAAATCGACCTGAGTAATGTCGCCGGTGATCACCGCACGGCTATTAAAACCAATGCGGGTTAGGAACATCTTCATCTGCTCAACAGTGGTATTTTGTGCTTCATCGAGAATCACAAAGGCATCGTTGAGTGTGCGACCACGCATGTAAGCCAAAGGCGCCACTTCAATGACGTTGCGCTCTATCAGGCGTTCTACTTTTTCAAAGCCCATCATCTCAAAAAGAGCGTCGTACAATGGCCGTAGGTAAGGGTCGACTTTTTGGCTGAGATCACCAGGTAAAAAACCCAGTTTTTCACCGGCTTCTACGGCCGGGCGCGTTAGCATAATGCGGCGAATTTCACCACGCTCTAGGGCATCTACCGCCGCGGCAACCGCTAAATAGGTTTTGCCGGTACCCGCAGGGCCAATGCCAAAACAGATGTCGTGGGCAATGATGTTGCGGATGTATTGTGCTTGGTTGGGGTTGCGTGGCTTGAGCACTCCACGTTTGGTTTTGAAGTAGACCTCATCGCCCATGGCACTGGTGTCTTCCGCTTCAAGCGCAATCAATTCTTGGATGGCGATGTGGATTTGCTCTGGTTCTAAATCCGGCTGTTTGCCTTTTAGGGGGGCCGTATCCACATATAGAGTTTTGAGGAGATCAACAACGCCTTTGGCTTGTACTGGTTGGCCTACCACTTGAAAACGGTTGCCTTGATAGCTGATCTCAACGCCAAGTCGGCGCTCAATATGACGCAAATTATCGTCAAACGGCCCGCACAGAACCGCCAAACGGGCGTTTTGTGCAGGCTCTAAATAGACTTCAAGAGTCAGTAATTTGTTGCTCACGGTAATCCTTAAGGTTGCACCATCGTGACGCCAAGCTCATCCGGTTGGCCAGCGGGACGCTTAGCTAAGATTTCAGCCGGACGCAGTTGACGGCGTAAGTCCATTTGATCTTCGGTTCGCACTAAAATAGCACGCAAGGAGTTGGGATACACCTCGGTGATCTCAACATCAACAAAGGTACCGATTAACTCGACAGAACCTTCAAAGTTAACCACGCGATTGTTTTCGGTACGTCCCCGCAGTTCCATCGCGTTCTTTTTAGATAAGCCTTCTACTAAGATCCGCTGGATGGTGCCTTGCATGCGGCGGCTATATTGCATAGCTTGCTGATTGATGCGTTCTTGCAAAATGTAGAGACGTTGTTTCTTCTCGTCTTCGGTGACGTCATCAGGCATGTCGGCGGCGGGGGTGCCAGGACGAGGCGAATAGATGAACGAGAAACTCATATCGAAGTTAATCTGTTCAATCAGATCCATGGTTTTTTGGAAGTCATCGGCGGTTTCGCCTGGGAAGCCAACAATGAAATCGGAAGAAATGTGAATGTCGGGACGTACTTTGCGTAACCGGCGAATGATCGATTTGAATTCCAGAGCGGTGTGGTTACGCTTCATCATCGTTAAGATGCGATCGGAACCAGCTTGTACTGGCAGATGTAAGAAATCCACTAATTCTGGTACTTCACCATAGACATCAATGATGTCTTGAGTAAATTCAACCGGATGGCTGGTGGTAAAGCGTAAACGATCGATGCCATCAATGCTGGCTACGTAACGCAATAATTCGGCAAAGGTACATTGTTCGTCGTCAATGCCTTCTCCGCGGTAAGCGTTAACATTTTGCCCTAACAGGTTAATTTCTCGCACCCCTTGCTCTGCCAATTGAGCAATTTCATACAGGATGTCCGCCGCAGGCCGAGAAACCTCTTCCCCTCGGGTATAAGGCACTACACAGAAGGTGCAGTACTTATTACAGCCTTCCATAATGGAAACAAACGCAGTGGCGCCTTCTGCTCTTGGCTCTGGTAAACGATCGAACTTTTCAATTTCAGGAAAAGAGACGTCTACTACCGCTTTTTCACCGGCGGCCAGTTGTTTGAGCATATCAGGAATGCGGTGCAAGGTTTGTGGCCCAAACACCAAATCGACAAAAGGCGCCCGTTCACGAATGGCGGTACCTTCTTGCGAAGCAACGCAACCACCAACGCCAATCACCACATTTGGGTTCGCTTCTTTAAGCGGACGCCAGCGCCCTAATTGATGGAATACTTTTTCCTGTGCTTTCTCGCGAATTGAACAAGTGTTCAGTAGCAGCACATCGGCTTCTTCCGCGTTTTCGGTTAGTGTGTAACCGCCATTTTCATCAAGTAAATCCGCCATTTTGGCTGAATCATACTCGTTCATCTGGCAGCCCCAGGTCTTAATATGAAGCTTTTTGCTCATCAATCCGCGTCGCTCAGGTTGGTGATTGGTAAATTTTTAGCCGCGTATTTTACCTGCGAATCTGCAGTGGTGCCAGCGCTAGCGCGATGCGGCGTTCATTGCTGTGGCTAATCCCTTTATTTTAAGTGAATTATGCCACCTCGCGGGTAACTAAAATGGGCAAATGCGCGGTGAAGTGGCTGAACATTACCCATTGAATGGCATAAAATAGTGACCAATAAATGGCTTAGCGCTTTAGTCAGCGGATTAACGTACATGAAAACTGAATTTGATGTCGTGATTGTTGGTGCGGGAATGATAGGCGCGGCTGTCGCGTTAGGGTTAGCCCAACAAGGGCGAGAGATTGGTTTGCTTGAGGCACAAGCACCCGCTTCATTTGCACCAGAACAACCTGTAGATCTGCGTTTGAGTGCCATTAACGTGGCCTCTGAACGCTTGTTGAGTGAGCTTGGTGTGTGGCCTGCGGTTTTGAGCATGCGTGCCACACCCTATCAACAGCTCGCCACTTGGGAGCGCGAGGGGCATGAAGTGCACTTTGATAGCGCGGCTCTGCAATTACCTCATTTAGGCCATATTGTGGAAAATCGAGTGCTGCAATTAGCGCTCTGGCAAGCATTGCAACAATTGCCGAATGTGCATTGGTTGTCTGCGGGCAAGCCCTTGCAAATACAGCAAACGTCCACACAGGTTCAATTGATAGTGGCTCAGCAGCGTTATTCTGCGGCATTGCTACTTGGCTGCGATGGTGCCCAATCCCAAGTGCGTCAACAAGTGCATATTGGTTTAACTGGGTGGCAATATCGGCACCATTGTTTGGTGATGAATGTTGCCACTGCATTGCCGCAGCAAGCGATTACATGGCAGCGTTTTTATCCTTCAGGGCCGCGTGCCATGTTGCCATTGCCTGGGGCGCAAGCGTCATTGGTGTGGTACGACAGCCCTGAACGTATTGCGGCGTTAATGCAATTATCGCTGGCGCAGTTAAGCGCTGAGGCAATGCATAATTTTCCCGCTCGTTTAGGCGAAATTGAAGTGATGGAACGCGCCTCTTTTCCATTGGTTCGTCAGCATGCGCAGCGGTATTTTCAAGGGCGAGTCGGGCTTTTAGGTGATGCAGCGCACACCATTAATCCTTTGGCTGGACAAGGGGTGAATTTAGGTTTTAAAGACGTGGCGGCCTTCTTGGCGTTGTGCGCTGGGGCATCGAACGAAGCGCTGGCCCAGCAAGGAGGCCACACAATCTTTGCGCGTTATGAGCAACAACGGCGCGGCGATAATCTGCGTATGCAAAGCGCAATGGATCTGTTTTATATGCTTTTTTCTCATTCTCGTTGGCCAGTAAGCGCACTACGTAATCTGGGCTTGTATGCCGCAGAGCGCTCTGGGCCAATAAAAACTCAACTAATGCGCCACGCGATAGGCTTATTGTAAATTTCAATGTTACGACGTATTTGGGTTAATCCACATATTAATTTTTCACAGATAGGA
>JAWXTX010000094.1:0-10384 GCA_044433165.1 Ferrimonas sp.
GCCCTCTGGGCGTACGCTGAAAAAAACCTTGTTGAATCAAAAACGGCTCTAGCACATCTTCAATGGTTTCTCGCTCCTCGCCAATGGCCGCCGCTAAATTTTCCAAACCCACTGGACCGCCACCAAATTTATCAATAATGGTGGTCAGTAATTTCCGATCCAAATAATCAAAACCAGCGTGATCCACATCCAATAACCCCAGCGCGGCAGAGGCGACTTCGGCGCTGATCTGACCGTCGTACTTTACTTCGGCAAAATCTCGAACCCGACGTAATAAGCGGTTGGCGATGCGGGGTGTCCCTCGGCTGCGACGCGCAATTTCAAGGGCGCCTTCTGCATCCAACATCAGCCCCAGTTGCTCGGCGCTGCGTCGCACAATGCAGCTGAGATCAGCCACGGTATAAAATTCAAGCCGCAGTGGAATTCCAAAACGCGCTCTCAAAGGCGAGGTTAAGGCTCCTGCACGGGTGGTTGCCCCAATTAAGGTAAATGGCGGCAAATCCAATTTAATGGAGCGAGCCGCAGGGCCTTCACCAATCATGATATCCAGTTGGTAATCCTCCATTGCGGAATAAAGGATCTCCTCAACCATCGGGCTTAAGCGATGAATTTCATCAATAAACAATACATCATGCGCTTCAAGGTTGGTGAGCAATGCCGCCAGATCGCCGGCTTTTTCCAATACTGGCCCTGAGGTGGACTTAATGCTTACCCCCATTTCATTGGCAATAATATTGGCCAAGGTGGTTTTACCCAGCCCCGGCGGCCCAAAGATTAAGACATGATCCAACGCCTCTTGGCGCAAACGCGCCGCTTGAATAAAAATCTCCAACTGGCCCTTAGCTTCTGCTTGACCGGTATAGTCACCCAACATTTTGGGGCGCATTGCTCGGTCAATCGCCTCCTCTTCTCGGCTTTCCGAGGGCGCTGCAATTAAACGATCCGCTTCAATCATCACTCAGCTCTCCATTACAACATCGCTTTGAGCGCTTCTTTGATGATCTGCTCTGAGCTCATACCCGTGCTGGCAATTTTTGCCACCACTTTTGAGGCCGCAGCCTCTTTGTAGCCTAAAGCCACTAAAGCAGCGATGGCGTCTTCTTTCGCATCCGGCACATAGGTGGCTCGTGTGGCGGCCGCTTCGGCGTCATTCTCGCCATTAGAAGCGCCGTTAAATAAAGGCATCGCGAACGCTTTTAAGCGGTCGCGCATCTCCACCACCAAACGCTCGGCGGTCTTTTTTCCCACACCGGGAATTTTCGTCAAACTGGTGATGTTCTCAGCCTGAACGGCCTCAACAAATTGGCTGGTGGACATCCCTGACATAATGCCCAACGCCATTTTGGGACCAACCCCATTGGTTTTAATCAATTCACGAAACAGGCTCCGCGCTTCTTTGCTGTTAAAGCCATAAAGCAGCTGGGCGTCTTCACGCACCACAAAGTGGGTAACTAAAGTGACTTCCGCACCAATTTCCGGCAAATCGTAAAAGCAGGTCATCGGCAATTGCACTTCGTAGCCAACCCCTGCGCAATCAATTACCACTTCTGGTGCCATTTTTTCTACTAACTGACCTCGGAGTCGTCCTATCACAATTTGCCCCTGCTACTTTATCGATCGCCAGCCTGATGCCGGATACTGTTCAAATTTACAGTGTTGATGATACCAGCTTTTGCCATTGCCATAACAAGAGTATTTACCATAAAAAAAGGCCGCATCAGCGGCCTTTAGAGAGTCATTCACTAAAATGTGGCATTAACCACCATAGGTGTAGCTGGCGCCAAGACCCAATGGCAAGCCAATAGCCCAGTATAAGAGTAACCAAACGGTCCAAGTCAGTAACAAGGCAATGGAGTATGGGAACATGGAGGCAATCAAAGTACCTACCCCAGTGCTTTTCACATAGCGCTGACAATACACCACCACCAGTGGGAAATACGGCATCAGCGGGCTAATAATGTTACTGGAAGAATCACCAATGCGGTAAGCCGCTTGCGATAAATCAGGCGAGATCCCCAATTGCATCAGCATTGGTACTAATACTGGCCCAATCAGCGCCCACTTTGCTGAAGCGCTGCCCATAAATAGGTTTACAAAGCTTACCAACAGCACGAGGCCAACAATGGTAACACCTGCCGGCAAGCCCAACGATTGTAAGAAGTTAGCACCTTTCACTGCCAGCAAAACACCCAATTCAGATTGGCCAAAAGCCGCAATAAACTGTGCGCAGAAAAAAGCCATTACAATGTAAGCGGCCATGCCTTCAATGGCTTTATTCATCGATTTAATGACATCGCCACTGTTGCTGTAAGTCTTATTGGCAAAGCCAAAGATGATGCCGGGTATCACAAAAAAGATGAAAATCAGTGGCACAATCGAGCGCATTAATGGCGATGCGAAGTTTGAAAGTTCTCCGTTGGCATCTCGCAGCGGTGAGCTTTCTGGAAAGGCCACCAACACAACCAATGCCATTGCGCTCAGCATGCCTCCAACCGCTAAGCGAAACGCTTTGTTTTCAGTTTCAGAGATCTCATCCATCTTCGGCACATCAATGTCGTCATTGATTGGCGTATTGGCATTTAAACGTGGCTCCATCACTTTATCGGTGAGGTACCAGATCACCAAAATAATTGGCACCCCAGAAGACGCGGCAAAAAACCAGTTATTTAATGGGTTGAGCGTAATAGTTGGATCTAATGTTTGCGCAGCAGCCTGAGTAAACGACTGCAACAAAGGATCGATTGCAGAAGGAATAAAGTTGGCGCAAAAACCACCAGATACCCCTGCGAACGCCGCCATCACCCCCGCTAATGGGTGGCGACCTACGGCATAAAACAACACCCCAGCAACTGGAATTACCACCACATACCCAGCATCCGTGGCGGTGTGTGAGATGATCCCCACAAGCGCAACAGCAGGCGTAAGTAAATGCACGGGAGTGACTTTCAGCATCTTTTTCAAGGCAGTCGTAATAAAGCCTGAATGTTCTGCTACGCCAATGCCCAACATGGCCACCAAAACGACCCCGAGCGGTGCAAAGGAGGTAAAGGTTGGAACCATATTAACCAAGAACTTCACCAATGCTTCTGGTGCCAGCAAATTCACAATGCTGACCGCTTCGCCGGTGCGAGGGTTAATTTCAGAGAAGGTCAAGTTCGATAGCAGTGCAGAAACCACCCAAACGGTAACCATCAATATTAAGAAAAGCACTGACGGATCAGGCAATTTATTGCCCACCCGCTCAATGCCATCAAGCATTCGAGCCAAAAGGCCAGACTTCGGTTGTGTCTTATCCATGGTTTTTACCCATTATATTTATCAACTATTTGTCAGCTGTACGCTTATAAGTGGGTGTAAACCCGCTGCCAGTATATAGGCACCTTCGTATGAAGAGTGTCCATTCTAGTGGTCTTGCCGACGTGCTCGCCTTAACCGCTGCCAGTTAATCGAATTAACGATTAAAAAGCCTACCCTAATGGATATTTTACGGTTAAAACAACGCCTACCAGCACTTCGTTACGAACACCTCGGTACAATAACCACTGAGTTAATGGCACAAGTGATATTAAGTGGGTCGCAGCAAGAAAACCATGCAATCATGAAGATAAAATCGAACAATTCTGCAGATAATTAATGCCAACACGCCTATTTGTTTGAAAAACAGACAAAATAGTTGTTACCACACAAGCTGCCAAAGTGAAGCAACGTCATGTCATTCAAGCTGTTAATAAGTGGCCGATGCACGCAAAGCTCCGTCTGACCGACTAAAACCTTACCGATAACGACCGCCAATGCGGCCTGACGTACGTCCGGCTAATGCCACTAAACCACGTTGAGTGTTGGCATGGGTAATGGCAATAGCCAGCGCATCTGCCGCATCCGCTTGCGGCAGGCCGGGCAGTTTTAAGATGGAGGCCACCATATGCTGTACTTGCGCTTTTTTGGCCGCACCGTTGCCTACGGTGGCTTGTTTTATTTGGGTGGGTGAATATTCAAAGACAGGCAGCCCTTGATTCATGGCAGCCACAATCGCAACGCCCCGAGCTTGCCCCAATTTTAAAGCGGAATCGGCATTGCGCCCCATAAAAACACGCTCAATCGCTAACTCTGCTGGGGCAAACTGCGCTATCAATTCACTGACACCATCAAAAATAATTTTTAAACGTTCAGGTAAGGTGCCCTCTGCCATGCGAATGCAACCACTGCCTAAATAATGCTGATGACGGCCCGTCACTTGGATCACCCCATAGCCGGTGATCCGTGAACCGGGATCAATACCTAAAATAATACTCACAAATCATGCTCTTATTAATCAACTGCGGCACAAATGGGTGCAGCTAATAAAAACCCGGCACAATGGCCGGGCTCAAAACAGGACAACTCTTAAGGGTTATTCCGCCTTTGGCGATGGGATATGCATGATCCCAAGTTCTTGTAACTGCTCAGGATTCGCCAAACCAGGGGCATTGGTTAATGGGCACGCGGCCGTGGTGGTTTTCGGAAAAGCCATCACTTCGCGAATGGACTCTGCCCCCACCATCAACATCACGAGACGATCTAAACCAAAGGCCAAACCAGCGTGTGGTGGCGTGCCATACTTTAACGCATCCAACAAGAAACCAAATTTCTCACGGGCTTCCTCATCTTGAATTCCCAAAACACGGAACGCAGCGGCTTGCATCTCGGCTTGGTGGATCCGCACCGAACCACCGCCCAATTCAACGCCATTCAGCACCATGTCGTAGGCATTAGACAAGGCACCATCTGGATTCGCTTCCAGCTCAGCCGGTGTCATGTCACGTGGGGCTGTAAATGGGTGGTGCAAGGCGTAGTAACGGCCATCGGCTTTTTCAAACATTGGGAAATCAACAACCCACAACGGTGCCCATTCACCAGAGAGCAGGTTAAAGTCTTCGCCGGCTTTAATGCGCAGCGCGCCCATGGCATCGGTCACTATTTTGTAGCTATCAGCACCAAACAGGATGATGTCACCCGCTTGAGCGGCGTTACGCTCAACAATGGCGTTAACGATTTCATCGCTTAGGAATTTCGCCACTGGCGATTGCACACCATCAATGCCCGCCCCAGCTTCGTTGATTTTGATCCACGCCATCCCTTTGGCACCGTAGATCCCCACAAACTTGGTGTAATCATCCAATTGTTTGCGAGACAGCTCCGCACCACCTGGGATCCGTAAACTGGTCACTCGACCTTCTGGATCATTGGCTGGGCCAGAGAACACTTTAAATTCAACGTCTTTAAGCAAATCGGCCACATCCACTAATTCCAGTGGGTTACGCAGATCTGGCTTATCGGAGCCAAAGCGACGCATGGCATCGGCGTAGGTCATGTGTGGGAAAACCGGCAGATCCACATTCAGCATTTTGCTAAATAAAGTGCGGATCATTGATTCCGTCTCAGCCATAACCTGCTCGGCACTCATAAATGAGGTTTCAATATCGATTTGGGTAAATTCTGGCTGACGATCGGCGCGAAGATCTTCATCGCGGAAACATTTTACTATTTGGTAATACTTATCCATGCCAGACATCATCAACAACTGTTTAAAAAGCTGCGGAGATTGTGGCAAGGCAAAGAATTGACCCTTGTGGGTACGGCTTGGCACTAAGTAATCGCGCGCGCCTTCTGGGGTCGCGGCGGTTAAGATTGGGGTTTCGACGTCCATAAAGCCAGCGTCGTCTAAAAAGCGACGCACTTCGGAGGTAACTTTAGCGCGGAATTTTAAGCGGGCGCTCATTTCAGGACGGCGTAGATCCAAATAACGGTATTTCAGGCGCTGCTCTTCAGAAACATCGGTATTAAAGTCAATAGGCAGTGGCTCAGCACGGTTGATAATAACCAGCTCTTTGCCTAACACTTCAATCGCACCGGTGCCCATATTGCGGTTAATTTGGCTGTCGGGACGTAGGCGCACCAAGCCTTTTACTTGAACACAGAACTCGCTGCGTAAAGACGATGCGGTTGCAAACGCCTCTTCCAGATCAGGATCGTACACCACCTGTACAATGCCTTCGCGATCTCGCAAATCAAGAAAAACGACCCCGCCCATATTACGAGCGCGGTTAACCCACCCTACTAAGGTTACTTCTTGACCCGCCAGGGCCTCTGTGACGTGTCCACAATAATGGCTGCGCATCGTCCGGTTCCTATTAAATTCTTTTAAAGCGAGAACTAGCCGCCTGAATTGCCGCTAGCTGGAAATATTTGGCCAGTATAGAGAAAAAGCCAATTAAGCTGAAGCCACCAAAGAGAGCCAGTTACGACTTTGCTGGTAAATTCACCAGATACTGCCTTTATGCGACGGCAAAGCCGCGGTTTCCAGCTACCCATGCCTGAGTTCGGCTGTGGTTCGCAGCTTGGATCAGCTCCAGCGCATCAGTGCCATGATTGGGAAACAAGGCAATGCCAATATGCAAGCAAGCGCTCTGTTGTAAATCGCCATTGGGTTTGATCTCGTTACAACTGCGGATCAGCCCCGATGCCACGGCTCTTGCCCCTTCCACACTGCGTTGGTTTTCTAATATCACCATAAATTGATTGGTGCCCCAGCGTCCAAGGCTATCGGAACTGCGCAGAATCGGCAGCCAATGGGCGACTAAACGCTGCTGCCATGCTTGCTCTTGTCGGCCACACAATTGCGCTGGTTCCACTTGCACGATGAGCACAGCCAATTGTTGCGTTAAGCGTTGATGACGCGCTAAAGCCAATTGCAAGCGGTCAAGCATCAAGATTTGTGTGGGGAGATCCGTTAAACCATCATGACCACCATTACCTTGTGCTAAATGCAGTAACGCTTGCAGGCGATGGCGTTGCTGGTGGCTGTAATACCCTCCAACCGCTAAGATCACCACCAGCAAAACCACCAAACTCCAACCCCATAATACCCAAGGGGACTGAGCAGTGAGGGTTTGCAATAGCCCAAGAGTTGTACCGATTGGCGTATTTTCCATCTATTCCTCCCTAAGCCTCTGACAATTTCAGCCGTGATTGCCTCTAGAGCGCTCTTGTTGCTTGCTGCAATCCAAGCCCAAAGGCTAAAATCGGCCCCCCAATATCCAGGAAGCTGCCATGACAAACCATAACGACCGAATATTTGCTCAGCCCAAGAAAATCAGTGACTTTCGCTTTGATGATCAAGTAGCTGCGGTATTCCCCGATATGATTTCCCGCTCAGTGCCTGGCTATGAGCAAATTTTGTCCACCTTGGGTACGCTCGCCAGCCGCTTTGTCACACCAAACAGCAATGTGTATGACCTAGGCTGCTCTTTAGGCGCGGCGAGTGTGTCAATGCGCCGAGGCATTCAGCACAATTCTGTAAAGATAGTTGCCATCGACAATTCTGAAGCGATGATCCGCCGTGCTCACGAGCACTTAGCCACTTTTGTTAGCCACGTTCCGGTTGAATTACGGCATGGTGACATACTCGATACCGCCATTGAAAATGCTTCGATGGTGGTCTTGAACTTTACCATGCAGTTTTTAGCCCCAGAAGATCGCACCCGCTTGATGCAAACCATCTACGATGGCCTTATACCGGGTGGATTACTCGTGGTCTCGGAAAAACTCAACTATACCCAACCCCGTATGCACCAATTACTGGATGATCTGTATTTAGATTTCAAACGGGGAAATGGCTACTCCGAATTGGAGATCAGCCAAAAGCGCACCGCGCTGGAAAATGTAATGAAACCCGATACATTAGAAGCGCACCAAGCACGTTTTCGTGCCGCCGGCTTTGCCGAGTCTGAAGTGTGGTACCAGTGTTTCCGATTCGCCTCAATGATTGCAGTGAAGTAATGGATTTTAGTCAATTTTATAAACGCATTGCCGGTACTCGTCTAAACCATTGGTTGGAGAGCGCACCAACCCAATTAGCGCAGTGGAACCAGTTCCATAAAAACGGCAACTTCCCCAAATGGCAAAAAGTCATCGACAAGTTGCCCAATCGAGCACCGCAGTTGCAAGACATTCGCACAGCAGTGCGCTTTGGTGATGCCAACGAATTGGCCGCGGGGGAGCAAAAAAAACTGCATAACTTATTAAAAATTTTGCACCCGTGGCGCAAAGGCCCTTTTGATCTTTATGGCATTCACATTGATACCGAATGGCGCAGCGATTGGAAATGGGAACGCTTGCAACCGCACATCAGCCCCTTAAAACACCGCACCGTACTGGATGTTGGCTGTGGCAGCGGCTACCACATGTGGCGCATGCTTGGTGACGGCGCAGAATTAGTGGTAGGCATTGATCCCTCGGATCTCTTTTTGGCGCAATTTGAGGCAGTTCGAAAATTAGCTGGGGCGCCACAAGACATCCATTTACTGCCTTTAGGGATTCAACAGCTCCCTGCTTTACATGCCTTTGACACCGTCTTTTCAATGGGGGTGTTATACCACCGCCGCAGCCCGATTGATCATCTATTCCAATTGTGGGATCAGCTCAATCATGGTGGCGAATTGGTGCTGGAAACGCTTGTAATTGATGGCGATGAGAATCAGATACTCGTGCCTGAAGATCGCTACGGCAAGATGAACAACGTTTGGTTTTTGCCTTCGGCCGCCGCTTTAATGCTTTGGCTGCGCAAGTGTGGCTTTGTGAATGTTCGCTTGGTTGATGAAGGCCTAACCTCAACCGATGAGCAACGCCGTACCGAATGGATGACCAATGAGTCACTGGCAGATTACTTAGATCCGACGAACCCTGCTCAAACCATTGAAGGCCACCCTGCCCCAAAACGAGCGGTGATCCTTGCTGAAAAACCTCGACATCAGGAGCCATAATGCGATCTTTGATTGTCTTACTGCCAGTGCTCTGGCTGCTAAGCGGTTGCGTGTTAACAACACAGCCCATCACTGAATTACAGCTAACCCACGCCTTAAACGTGCAGCAGCAACAACTCAATGAACAATGGCAGCAACACCAACAAGCACAGCAATTACACGAACAGCAACTGCACGAGCAACAGCAGCAGCAGGCGCAACGTATTTTAGAGCTTACAGAGCAGTTGACTGCATTAACCCGCCATCAACGCCAAACACAACAACTGGTGCGCCAACAACAAGCTCCCCAATCCATACCAGAATGTGCGCCGGTGGTGGCGTTAAAAAACAGCGAAAAGATGGTTTTTGGCCAAGTAGAGCAAGTATTGGTGCCTCATTTTGATCGTCAGTTTGATGCCCGTGTCGACACCGGTGCAGCCACTACCAGTATGGCGGCTTTAAATAAAGTTTTTTTTGAACGCGACGGTAAAACTTGGGTGCAATTTGACCTACCTAGTGATGGCGATAAACCCACCCGCTATGAGGTACAAGTAGAACGCTTTGTGCAAATCAAAAAAGCCGGTAGCGATGACACCGATCGTCGCCCAGTGGTGCGTTTACGTTTAAAAATTGGCAATTTTGATGGCATTACTGATGTGAATTTAACCGATCGCAGCCACATGGAATTTCAGCTGCTGCTCGGACGTAAATTTTTTAAAGACATCGCCATTGTTGATGTCTCTCAACAATATATTCAGTCTCATTAAGGGTACGTTCATTGGCCTCCCGAACCTCTTTTTATTTGCTGATCTGTCTGCTTATGATCAGTGGTATCAGCTACACCATCTATCGCCATACAATTGATAAAATTCCACTGTTGCCAACCACGAAAAGTACGATTTGGACGGTGGAAGCCAGCATCAAGTTTAACGGCCACGGTGCGGTTGAAGCCTCTTTCGCTTTACCTCAAGACCCTAATTTCAGCGTATTATCAGAATCAGCCGCCTCCAATGGCTATGGCTTAAACATTCTTGAAGAAGATCATCAGCGCCGTGCCATTTGGAGCCAACGCAACGCCCAAGGAAATCAAGAACTGTTTTATACAGCCAACTTTAAAGCGCTGTCACCAACCCTACCGCAAGAACGCCCCCCTGAGCCGGTACCCAGCATTGATTGGCGTACTCAATTAGCCCCTGCGGCACAGGCCATTATTGATGCGGCGTGGGAAAAAAGCGCCAGTAATCTCACCTATGCACGGCAACTGCTGCAGTTACTGCAACAACGTGACCAACAAAATATTGCGTTGCTGCGTAGCCATTACTACGACGCCGATCTGTTCGTCTTATTACTCAACAGCAAAGGCGTTCCGGCCACCAAAGTCATGGCACTGGCCTTGGAGGATGGTCGCCGTCGTCAACAATTACAAGATTGGGTTGAGGTGTATGATCAGCGCCAACAACATTGGGTGCTATTTAATCCAAGAACAGGTGCAGAAGGCCAACCCGACGATCTCTTATTATGGCAACGCAATGGCTTATCCGTATTAGATTTACGCGGTGGCAACCAATCGAAAGTCAGCTTCTCAATCATCAAAGAAACGCGAC
>JAWXTX010000095.1:0-10235 GCA_044433165.1 Ferrimonas sp.
GATCGCTTACTGCACCATGCCCATGTTTTGCAGTTCAGTGGCGACAGCTACCGATTGAAAGATAAGAAGCGTTCAGGGCTAATACCTGAGTAAATGAGTGGATCACTTTTCAACTGTTGAAATTGGTGAAAAGTGGATCAGTTTTCGACTGGTGTTGACATGTTGTTGCTGATAACGGTACTGAAAGACAGGATTAATGGTTAACAAGCTGATGTCATGAGGGTCTCTATTGCGCCACTATTGCACAGAAAACTCTAACTGTAAGTGCCAATTATGGCAGCGAAGCCAGCTAGGTTGAGGATTAAGTTGATGTAAATAAGCCACACGTCAAGTGGTACTGGATTTACCTTGGCGCTGTACTGATGGTGCGTAACTGTGAATGAATTCCAATCCGTGTTGTTTTTTAAAATGAGGCTTAGATGGGCATAGCTATGGTTGATATTAAAGGCAACAGATAATGGAATAAGAAATTGAATTCAGGGCTAAGCCTAGAACAGCCGATTATTTTAGTGGAAATTAAATATGGCCTAATGGATTTTCTCTTTGAAAATCTCTGTTAGAAACGGCAGGGGATTTGGTATACCAGCTCTTATGTTTAACCGTGAACCGGCAAGACTCGACAAGCGAGAAGCAGCTCAGTAGCATGCGCCTTTTTAGGAGTCATCTATGCCTGAGCCTCATGTAATTATTGCGTTAACCAACCCCAAGAGCCCGAGTAATGTGGGCGCAGTAATGCGCGCTGCAGGCTGCTTTGGTGCTGATGAAGTGCGTTATAGTGGTGTGCGTTATGAGCGTGCGGCTAAATTTCAAACGGATACAAAGCAAGTTGCGAAAACCATCCCATTAATTGGTATGGATGATCTATTGGCAGAGTTACCCGAAGATACTAAGGTTGTTTGTGTTGAACTGGTTGAAGGCGCTTGTCCGTTGCCCAAATTTGAGCATCCTAAGCGTGCCATATACGTTTTTGGTCCAGAAGATGGCAATTTATCGCAGGCCGTTGTATCGGCTTCGGATGCGGTTGTTTATATGCCGACTCAAGGTTGCTTAAATTTAGCGGCAAGCGTTAATGTCTTGCTTTACGATAGAGTAGCAAAAGAGGGGGGGCGCCAAGAGACTGGCGATGCTTTAATTCGCGCTAGCCGAGACACTCGCAACCATTTACGAGTGTCAGAAGGTTAATTAGGCTTCTGTGGCCAATTGATCGACCGTGCTATGGAAGCATGAGAGGCTTGAGGATGGCATAAAGATGTGTTTTTTACCGTGTTGTTTACAGTAACGTTTTAGGCGGTAATAAGCGTCATGGCTGACGCAATCCACGGCGCAGATCACCGTATCTGCAGCTGCGAGCATGGAGTCGAGCCGTTTTCGGCTGTCTTCCTTACCGCCATCATGATGGCTAAATTGGCCATTGCTGCGTTCAATAATGGTTCGATATTGCTCAACTAATCGATGTAACCCACCTACACATAAAATTTGTTGGCCGGCCAAATCTGGGCAGTTGGCGCAGTTATCTGGATCATATTGCTCGCATTCTAACTGTTGATTGGATGGTGCAGTCTCTTTGTTGGGTATGGATGGCTGAGCTTGCATTTTGGCTTGCAGTTTATTGTTTTCGCGTTTCTGCCCTTGTGCGGTTAACTGCCAATGATCTCGTTGTGCTTGGGCTCGTTGTAGAGCCTGTTGGCTAGCTTCAAAACGTTGTTGTAGCTGTGTATTTTGCTGTTGTAGATGCTGATTAATCTGCTCTAGCTGAAAATATTGTTGTTCACTGACATTACTCGGCTGCGATTTCGCTTGTTGTAAAGCAGCAAGTTCAGATTTTAGCTGTTGAATTTGCTCATTCTTGTCTTGGATCTGGCTGTTATGGGTTTGATTCAGCTGTTGGTGTTGTAACGTTAACTGCGCCAATTGAGCTTGAGTCTGAGTTAGCTTTTTTAAATCCGCTTGTTGGCCGGCGCCAATTTGATGAGAAAGCATATGAATGGTTTCATAGGCTTCTTCTTGTAATTCGCTATCACAGAAACCGTGTGTAAGCGTTGCCCATAAGCCAGCAGCGACT
This sequence comes from Ferrimonas sp., assembly GCA_044433165.1. Lineage (GTDB taxonomy): Bacteria > Pseudomonadota > Gammaproteobacteria > Enterobacterales > Shewanellaceae > Ferrimonas. The sequence goes on from JAWXTX010000095.1 coordinate 2,063, forward strand.
TGGCCATTGTCCAAACTTTGTTGCCATAATTGTTTGAGTTCATGGGAATTTCTTACTTGGGCAAATTGGCGTTGCGCACTGGCAAATTTTCGTTCAAGTAACTTTTGTGTGGCCAGTGATAACGCGCTTTTATGTTGGCCATGGTTAACAAAAAAACTATGAAGGTAATAATCATTTTGCCGAGCGGCATATGGCTCTTTCAATTTGCTGGCTAATTGGCGCAATTCCGCACTTGTTAAACAGGTACCAATAATGGGGCAATGCAGCTTTATTGGCAGCTCCCATAATTTATAGCGCTGACGTTTACTGGTTGTGGCGGTAGAACTCATATCTGTTGCTGGCGAGGCAACTTTGGTTGGCCAATGCATGTTATTGGGTTGGGTTGAGGTATCGTCCTGCTCTGGGTGTCGAAGGCACATAATCGCGAATTATAAAAAGAGGCAATTCATCCTATTAGTCTATAAACAACTCACGCTATGTCAATGAGAATCATTACTATTAACTCTTACATGGATGCTTTTGACGTTTATGCATTGATTCAAATGGCTTTATATATATTAGTCAAATGGTCGGATCTGCATGACGGTACTTTTTCGATGGCAGGCTTTACGTTACCCTTGCGGCACTTAATTTTCTTGTCGAACGTGATGTTCTTGAGATCAGGGAACTTACATGATCATTAAACCTAAAATTCGTGGCTTTATTTGTACTACTACTCACCCAACTGGCTGTGCACACAATGTGCGTGATCAGATTGCTTATGTGCAAGCTCAGCCTGCGCTGAGTAATGGCCCTAAACGCGTATTAGTGATAGGGGCATCGAGTGGCTATGGATTGTCATCGCGGATCAGTGCAGCGTTTGGCTGTGGTGCAGCCACCATTGGGGTCTTTTTTGAAAAACCGGGTACCGAGCGTAAGCCGGGTACGGCAGGCTGGTACAATAGTGCTGCATTTGAAGAGGCCGCACATGCCGCAAATTTGTATGCTAAAAGCATTAACGGTGATGCTTTCTCAACGGTTGCAAAAGAAAAAGCCATTGAGTTAATTAAAGAAGATTTAGGCCAAATTGATTTGGTGGTTTATTCACTCGCATCGCCTGTGCGTAAATTACCAGAAACCGGTGAGGTGGTGCGTTCGTGTCTTAAGCCAATGGGCCAAACCTATACCGCTACCGCTGTAGATACCAATAAAGATGAGTTGTTTGAAGCATCCGTTGAGCCGGCGACAGAGGAAGAAGTTGCGAATACGGTAACGGTGATGGGCGGCCAAGATTGGGAGCTGTGGATTAATGCGTTGGCAGATGCTGGCGTATTGGCTGCAGGATGTCGTACGGTTGCTTATAGCTACATTGGTACAGAGATCACTTGGCCTATTTACTGGCACGGGGCCTTAGGTGAAGCGAAAAAAGATCTAGACCGAGCGGCCGCTGTGTTGAATCAAAAACTGGCTGCGTTGCAAGGCGGGGCAAATGTCGCCGTCTTGAAAAGTGTGGTTACCCAAGCATCTTCAGCTATCCCTGTTATGCCTTTGTATATTGCGATGGTATACAAAAAAATGCGCGAAGAGGGGGTGCATGAAGGTTGCATTGAGCAGATCTGGCGCATGTTAAGTACTCGGCTTTACCATGGTGATGCCATTCCAACGGACGATCAAAATCGCTTGCGGTTAGATGATTGGGAGTTGCGCAGTGATATTCAAGCCTACTGTCAAGCCTTATGGCCACAGTTGACGAATGAAAATTTGGCTGAGCGCACTGATTATCGCGAATACAAACATGAGTTTTTAACGCTGTTTGGCTTTGGTTTGGATGACGTTGATTACGACCAAGATGTAAACCCAGAAGTGCCATTTAATGTGATTACTCTGGCTGAATAAAGCGTCTGTTATTTATTAGTAAAGTAGAAATCCGAGTGCCTTAGCACTCGGATTTTTTAATGGTGAATTAACTGAGTTTACGAGAACGGATGATCTGCTGCTTTAGCAGTGTTTTGGTGTATTCATGTTGGGGGTTTTCAAACAACGCTTCTGTATCGCCTTGTTCCACCACAATGCCTTTGCGCAATACCATTACCTTATCGCTGATGTGCCGAACTAAATCCAAATCGTGAGACATAAATAAATAGCCAAGACCCAGTTGCTTTTGCAGCTGCAGCATTAAATTTAGGCATTGTGCTCGCAACGAGGTATCTAAACCGGTGAAGGCTTCATCGGAGATCAGCACTTTGGGCTCTAATATTAGCGCGCGTGCTATCGCCACCCGTTGACGTTGACCATTCGCGAGCATAGCAGGATAAAAATCCGCGTGTTCTCGTAAGAGCCCAACCTGTTTTAAGGCTTGCTCTACCATGAGTGTGCGTTCCACCAGATTGTAAGAAGTATTAAATCTCAGTGGCAGTTCCAGTTGTTCACCAATTCGCAATCGCGGGTTTAAAGATGCGGCAGGATCTTGAAATATCATGCGAATATCGCGGCTGCGTTGGCGCGAGTTTTGGCTTGCTAATTCTTGGCCATTGATAATAATTTGGCCACCACTGCGTGCTTTTGCACCACTTAATACCTGTGCTAAAGAGGTGCGCCCCGATCCCGCTTCACCCACAAACGCGATGGTCTCACCAGGGTAGAGATCAAACGATATGGGGGCAAGTGCTTGCAATTGTTGCCGATTAAACCACGAGCGGCTGCGTGGGTAGTGTTTGTGCAGATGGCGCACTTGCAATAGCGGTTGGTTACTCATAGGCAGAGGTTGCTGTTTCTAGAGGAAAGTGACACCGATAGGCGTGGTGATTAGGGTTAGTGATCAGGGGCAATTTAACGCACTCTTTTTTTGCATAGGGGCAACGTGGCCCTAACCGGCAACCAATCGGCAGATGTTGCAGTAATGGTACTGCTCCTCGCAGCGCGGGTAATATGGCTTTTTTCGGTAAGTGGCGTTGGTTGGCAATGGAACTTAATAAGAGCGCTTGTGTGTAAGGATGGCGTGTTTCTTCGATTACCTGCTTACTGGTACCAGACTCCATTAAATGACCACAATAGAGCACGGAGAGCTTATCGGCCCAATGCCCAATGGAATACAGGTCGTGGCTAATAAATAAGATGGCGACCCCGTGCAGTTGATTCATCTTTTCGAGCAATCGAAAAATTTGCGCTTGCGCAGCCGTTTCCAAGCCGGTGGTGGGTTCATCCGCCACAATTAATTTAGGCTTGTGCGCCAGCGCTAATGCCAGCATCACTTTATGGGCTTGGCTTTCAGTGAGTTCCCATGGGTAGGAGGCCAACAAAGGTTTATGCTGCTTTACCCCTACTTTGTGCAAGAGCTCAATCGCGCGTTTACGTTTTAAATGGTAGCGCTTCCACCAAGGAGCGCGATCGGGCAAAGGCATGCCTTCCAGTAATTGAGCGCCAATTCGAACTGTTGGATCAAGGCAGGCTGCGGCTTCTTGGAAGATCATCGCAATATCGCGACTAATTAGCAACCGACGTGCTTTTTTATCCATTGTCAGTAAATTCTGGCCTCGCCAATTCAGGCGATCAGCCTGAACGTGAGTACGGCGATCGGTGATCCCCATAATGGCTTTTGCCAGCAAACTTTTACCCGAGCCGGATTCGCCAACTAAGCCATGAATATCGCCTTCATTCATTTTTAAGCTGAATTTTTCTAAGGCAACAAAACGACCATGGGGGGTGTCCAGCTCAATAGTGAGATTTCGAATATCCAGCAGCAGCATCAGTTTCGCTCCTCCGCAATGGCTTGACGGAGACCATCACTCACTAAATTCGTGGCTAATACCGCCAGTAAAATAGCCAAACCGGGCATGGAGACCGTCCAAGGCGAACTTAAAACATAATCAATGCCATCACGTACCATCGCCCCCCACTCTGGGCTACCATCTTGAGCGCCTAACCCCAAGAAACCCAAGGCAGAGATATCCAGAATCGCTGCGGAGAAGGTTAACCCCGTGCGTAAGACCAGCGTATCGATAATATTAGGCAAGATGGTGTAACGCAGCAGTTGATACTGATTCGCCCCATCGAGCTTGGCGGCAATGACATACTGCTTTGTGCGTTCTTCAGTAATGGCGTTATGAATTGTACGCACGACACCGGGCAGTAAGGCGAGGATCACGGCCCAAAAAACGTGATTAAAACCCGGCCCCCAAATAGCCACAACCAATAAGGCTAATAGTACCGATGGCAAAGACAGCAACGCATCGGGCAGATGGCCCCAAAGCGAAGAGCGCCATCCACTTGCCATGCCGGAGTAAGTGCCGATTAAGCCACCCAAAGCGAGAGTGATAAGAACGATAAGCGCGGCATAACCAAAAGTAAGGTGGGCGCCATAAAGCAAGCGCGACCAGATGTCTCGTCCAAGTGAATCGGTGCCGAGGAAAAAGTGTAAGTCGCCCCCTTTTTGCCACGCAGGTGGCATTAATACTTGATTGGACGCTGCCTCAAATGGGGAAAATGGCGCCACCCAAGGACCGATTAAAGACAGCAGCAGCATTGATACCAGTACGGCTAAGCCAATATAGGCTGAGGGGCGGGCTTTATAATTGGTCCAAATTTTCGCCCAAGCCGACGGGATGTTGTCATCATGGTATAGGTGTGAATTAGCCATGGAACTCCTTGCGACTTTCTGGATTTACCAGAAAATGCACCAGTTCTAATAGATTGGAGATAATAATAATGAGCAGTGCCATGGCTAAAATGCCACTGGATAATGCCGTGTAATCTTCGTGAGTCCATGCACTGACGAGCCAGCTGCCAATGCCCGGCCAATGAAAAAGCGTTTCTACCACAATTAAAGTGGAGACAATTGGGCCTAATTGCAGGGTCATCGTGCGAAATACTGGCCCCATTACATTGGCCATCGCGTGGTTGACCAATAAACTCCAATACGCGACGCCTCGTGCTTTTAAAGCACGAATATAGGGTTTTTGCATCTCCTCTCGCAGGCTAACTCGTACAATACGAATCACCAAAGTAGTAGGCAGGGCTGCTACCACAATTACCGGCATGACTAAGTGAGCAAGGGCATTGCTCAACGCATGCCAGCGCCAAGGCTCTTGGCTAAGCGGAATATCAATTAATAAAAAGCCAGTGGTTATTGGCACATCATAAAGTAAATTCAAACGCCCATAGGCGGGCAGTAGATCCCACTCTAGCCCCAGTGTGATCATCAGCCATAGCCCAAACCAAAACACGGGAACGCTAAATCCTAATAAGGTCACTATCCACAAAATTTTAGGCCACACTCCTGTGCGCGCTGCGGCTAGAACGCCTAAAGGCACTCCAATAACCAGAGAGATAGCAAGGCTGAGCACACTGAGTTCAGCAGTTGCAGGTAGGATGAGCTTCAGCTCATCCCAAATGGCATAACCTGAGGATTGCGATAACCCCCAATTGCCACTTAAGCGTTGTTGAATGAAGGCTAGGTAGCTTTGGAGCCAATTTCCATCTAAGCGATAGTCCGCAATAATTTGCTGCTGTTCTGGCACGCTGGGGTTAATTACCCCACTAAAATTGGTTAATGGGCTACCGGGCATTTGCCAAATAGCGCAATAAATGAGACCAAAGAGCACCAAGGATGTCAGCACCAACAGATTAAGGCGGCGGAGCAATTGAGCTATCACAACGCACCTCTATCGATTTGAGTAAAATCGATGCCACCATTAGTGTGCAGCACTTGGCCTTGCCATTCACGTTGGCGGCCAATTATGCGATTGGCGTGCGCTAGTGGCACTAAAGGATGATGTAGCCGCAGCATTTGTTCTAATTCTTTATATAATATTTGGCGTTGTTGGGGGATGGCATCGTTTTTAGCTTGGTTTATCAGCTCGTCAAATTCTGGCAAACACCAGCGCGCATGATTCGATCCAGACACTAAAGCATTACAGCTTAAGAGTGGCGTAAAGAAATTATCAGGATCGAGCGTGTCGGCATTCCAACCGATTAAAACGGAATCGTACTCTGCCCGATTAAGCAGTTGTAAAAAACGGCTTAAATCGTAAGTGATAATGCTACTGCTTACGCCAATTAGTGCTAAATCTTGCTGAATTAAACGCGCCATATACATGGGGTCTGGGTTATAAGGACGCGCCATTGGAATGGTTAAAATATTTATGTGGATAGGCCCTACATCAGCCTCGGCCAGTAATTTTTGTGCAAGCCCTGGGTTATATGCGTAGTAAGCCGATTCGGGTTGTGGGTAGGCCCAAGAACTCGGCGGCAGCATGCCAACAGCCAATACTGCAGTGTTGTGGTAAACCGATTCTAACAGACGCTTCTTATCAATGGCGTAACTGAGCGCCAAGCGCACAGAGGGGTGATTAAACGGCGCTTTATCGGTATTAAATGCCCAATAGGCGGTATTTAAACTCGGTGCTTGCTCTAACGCGAGATCAGGGTAACTTTGGATGGTTTTCAACTCGCTTAATTGGGGCAATGTGGCAATGTCACAGTCATTACCTATCAATTTTATGACGCGTGCCGAAGCCGAGGGGGTAATGTCAAAAACCAGTTTGGTGAGTTTGGCCGGTGTGCCCCAATACTGTTCGTGGCGGTTGTAACGAATAAATTGATTGCGTTGATATTCATGCAATTGATACGGGCCTGTACCAATAGGGCGTTCATCCAAAAATTGCGGCTGGCCACGGCCGAGCATCGCTAAGCCATACTCTTCAGATAATATCACCGCGAAGTCGGTTGCCAGTTCTTGTAACAAGCTTGGGCGCGGCTGTTTAAGCTGGATGCGAACTTGTTGCTTTGAGATCTGTTCAACTTGCAAGCCGATGGCATCCAGACCAATATTTTGAAAAAAGGGATAGCGGCCACCACCAATTTGGTAATAAGGATGGCTGCGATCTAACCAGCGCTGAAAACTGAAAACGACGTCACTGGCGGTAAAAAAACGGCTGGGCTGAAAGTATTCAGTTTGATGAAAAGGAACGTGCTCACGCAAGGTAAAAAGATAGGTTAAACCGTCGGGGCTTATTTGCCATGAAGTTGCCAATTCTGGCACATAGGTACCACTTTTCGGGTCAAAGTGAATTAACCGGTTATAGAGTTGTTTGCTTGTGGCGTCTAGGGTGGTACTGGAAATGGCTTGTTGGGGGTTAAAGGTGATCGGATCCCCTTCCGAACAATATACTAAGCCGCTCTCAGTGGTGTGTTGCTGGCCGCAACCTACGACAAACAAAACAATAAAGGCAAGCAAGGGCCGTAACTGAGCCATGTGATGGATTCATTTCGAAAAGATCTTCGCAGTTTAACAGGGCGGAGAATTAGGCTCAATTGCCGAGGCGAGCATTTGGTGCTTTTTCAACAAGCCGCGTAATTGATGGTAAGTGAGCCCAAGCTGCTGAGCGCACTGTTTTTGATTGTACTGGCTGTGCGTTAAAGCTTGCTGCAACAGTTGCCGTTCATGCCGTTGGCAGTCGGCTTTAAAATCAATGGGCCAGTGGCTAATCACCGAAGCGTCCGTTGTGGGCACGGTTGATACTTGCTTCGGGTTACTGGGTTCAGGTGGGGAGTCAAGGTGGTCAGCTGAGGTTGGAGAACCATTTATGTTAGGGGCTTTCGTTTCGCTTGCCGGCAAATGAGCCAAGCGCCAAGGGGAGGCAAAGGGATCAAAGATAATGGCTGTGATGGGGCCCATATGATCAGCATGACGATAAACGCTGCGTTCAACCGCATTTTTGAGTTCACGGACGTTCCCAGGCCAAGCGTATTGTTCGAGAGCTTGTTGGGCGAAGTCGTGAAAACCGACAAATTGAGATAAGCCCAGCTGACGGCTCATTTTCATTGCAAAATGGTTAGCTAAAGGCAAGATGTCTTGTTGGCGAGCTCGGAGCGGCGGCAGGGTAATCACATCAAAGGCCAATCGGTCTAATAAGTCGGCGCGAAATCGACCTTGTTGAGCCAAATAGGGCAGATCCTCATTGGTGGCACAAATTAATCGTACATCGGCGCTTAAGGCCTGTCGGCCACCTACGCGCTCATATTGACCGTATTCGATCACACGCAATAATTTTTCTTGTACGGTTACCGAAGCGTTGGCGAGCTCATCTAAAAATAACGTGCCCTTGTGCGCCCGTTCAAAACGCCCTTCATGGCGTTTCCCAGCACCGGTAAAAGCACCAGACTCATGGCCAATCAGTTCACTGTCGAGCAGGTT
>JAWXTX010000096.1:0-10208 GCA_044433165.1 Ferrimonas sp.
ACTCAATAATGTCATCACCTGCACCGGTAAAGGCGCGATCATGGCCACTTCCTGCGCGTACATAATCGTTTCCTTCATTGGCATGCAGTTCGTTATCACCCTCGCCGCCATCAAGCCAATCATCTCCTGTACCACCAAAGAGTTGATCACTGCCGGTCGCTCCGACTAAGTGATCGTGCCCGTCATCACCGATAAGTAGGTCATCACCATCACCGCCAACTAGCCCATCATTCCCCTCGCCGCCATAAAGCGCATCATCGCCATCTCCCCCGACCAAGCTGTCATTACCTAATTCACCGTGTAGGATGTCATTGCCTTCTTCACCAACCAAAGCGTCATCCCCAGCGCCCCCCAAAAGCACATCTTGACCACTCCCACCCTGTAATATGTCTTGTCCTTGCCCCCCTAAAAGCACGTCATCGCCTTGTTCACCTAGCAGTTGGTCATTGCCTTCCTCGCCATGCAGTTGATCCGCTTCATCGCCTCCCCATAAACGATCATCGCCATCACCACCCAATAGGAGATCCTGACCACTTTGGCCATACAGTAAGTCTTGTTCCGCACCACCAAGTAGGCTGTCAGCACCTTCTCCTCCAACTAATCGGTCGTTACCTTCATCGCCCAGTAATACGTCGCTGTCTTCACCACCAAAAAGTCGGTCTTCGCCTTTTCCTCCCACTAGGAGATCGGCGCCATCGCCACCACTTAAGCGATCTTGACCATCGTCGCCGATTAATGTGTCATCGCCACTGCCGCCACTGAGTTTATCGTCCCCTAACTCCCCCATAAGCAGGTCGTTATCATTGCCCCCCCATAAGCGATCATGACCATCGCCACCTAAGAGCTGATCCTCACCTTGGCCGCCACCCAGCGCATCATCGCCTTGACCGCCGCTGAGCACATCGTTTCCCTGACCGCCGCTTAATTTGTCGTGATTACCACCGCCATCTAAATAATCATCGCCTTGGCCACCGTAAAGGTGATCATCCCCTTGCATGCCATAAACCGTATCCGCTCCCTCACCCGCACTGATGGTGTCATCCCACTGGCCTGCCCCATCAATAATCAAAGCATCGATGTTGATGCCCGGCCCAGAAAGTACCTCTATTTCAATTCGAACCATGCCGTTAGATGGCATTTGTTGCGGATCAATCTCAACTTGAATTAAGCCGCTTTCATCACCGACAACCAAAGCCGGCCCTTGGTAGATCAACTCGCCTTGCGTATTTTTTACAGAAACTTGAATTTCCGCCGGTTGTTCGTCACTGTCGGCATCTAACCTCAGCTTAAAACGATGCTCTTCGTTGGGGATCTCAACCAAGGCGCTAAATTGCTGCCCGATTTCATAGCGCCCAGGGCTATTTTCACCACTAAATTCTTGAATTGTATCACTCTGTGACCAAGTATCTGTGGTATCTGCTGCGGTTTGTTCAGGGGATGGACTTTGTCCAGCATCACCTAACAGCAGGTCACGGCCGGCCCCTCCACCAATCGAATCCGAACCTGCATTACCGACGAGATAATCATCACCGTGATCACCAGTAATCACATCATCACCGGCAAAGCCATCGATGCTATCGTCCAGCTGGGTACCGACGAGCAGATCATCTTGATTACTGGCTTCATCGCTTTGCTTCTCTGCGGTTGAATTCGATTCTGAATTGGCCATTATCTTGCTCCTTGATAAACGCGATAAATCGTTATGATTCCCGCAAAGCACGATTGGTGTGTGCCAAGATGGGCTCTAACAGATAACGCAGCAGTGTTGACTGCCGTAGTTGAATAAAAACATCCACAGGCATCCCTGGCATCACACGCTGATCTGCCATTTCATGCCATTGTTCAGGTGTAATGTGCACTCGAAACCGATAACCACGCTCATCGCCATATTCGGTAGGATCGGCATCCACATGGGCGACGATCCCTTCAACTGGGGCCATTAACGCACCATCGAGCGCTCGCAAATAAACTTTGGTGGTTAAGCCTGCCCAAACATTATCAATGGCGGTAACCGGCAAGAGCCCTTCTACGACAAGATCGGGATCTTCGGGGATCAAACGCATTAATACTTCCCCCGGCCAAATTTGGTCTGTTGCAACAGATTGCGCCCGTAACCCCGCGACATAACCGTCATTTAAGGCGTAAATCAAACCGTTTTGGTGCTGCAATTGAATGTTTTTCAATGACATTTTTGCTTCAACCAAATTTAATTCCACTTCACTTAAACGCTGCAATAACTCCGCTTCAAATTGACTTTGATGGCGCTGCTGTTGACGTATCAGTGCAGAAATTTCCGCCGTTAATGCTTGCTGCTGTGCCGTGCTCGCACCAAGTTGCCCAGCCAACTCAGCATTACTGCGTTCAATCGCAAGTAGCTGCATCCGCGCCAAATACGCTTGTTGTTCCAGTTGCCGTGCAATTGCCAGTTCCTCATCTGCCAAATGTTTACGCGCATCCAAACTGTGGTGACGCATTTTCAACGCACGCAGTTCACTTTGACGACTGGTAAGTTTTAACTGTAACTCTTGCGCACTTAATTGATGCTGAAGTAACTGTTGCGCTAGCAGTTGCTTGTGGTGGCGCTTAACTTCATTAGGGACATTTAACTGGCTGATTAAATTTGTTTTTTTACCCATGGTTTCATCGAGCGTTTGTTGGATGCGGGCTCGCTCTGTTGCAAATTGCCATACGCGCTCTTGCCATTTGTTTAATTCTGCCGCACTGCGCCCGTCGCTGATCTCCATCAGCAATTGCCCTTGCTGCACTTTATCGCCATCAGCAACGTGAATGGCTTTGACCCATCCCCCTTCACGATGAGCAATGATCTGCGCATCTTTACTCACCACCAAAGTTGCAGCGACGACTGTTCCTGCTTGCAATGGCATTAAACAGGCCCAAACCACAAAGCCACCAAATCCTAAACATAAGATCCAACTCGCGCGCCACACCCAACGTTCTGGCGCTAATTCAAATGCATATTTCATAGCAATGCCTTATTTAAGATCGCTTGTGTCATTGGGGTCGTCGATGTTGGTTCAGTTTGAGATGACGGTTCAGCGGATGTCACGCTGGTTGCAACGGCATTAGCCGACAAAAACTGTTGAGCGGGGCCGGCTTGGGCTATCGCTCCGTTTTTCAAAGCAATAATCCAATCGACTTGAGCTAATAACAACGGCGCATGCGTGACCATCACCACTGTAATTTTGGCTTGCCGACAATAAGTTAAAGCTTGAACTAATGCTCGTTCTCCTGCGGGATCAAGATTGGTTGCCGGTTCGTCTAATAACAAGATTTGAGGATGGCCATATAAAGCCCGAGCTAAGCCGATACGTTGCCGCTGCCCTGCAGATAATTGCGCATCTTCAATACGTGTTTCATAGCCTTTAGGTAGCATTGTAATTAATTCATGCACGCCTGTTAATTGGGCTACATGTAAGATAAGTTCATCGTTTTCTTCCCCGAAACGCCCAATATTTTGAGCAATGGTGCCATTAATCAAATCAATTTCTTGTGGTAAATAACCAATGTATTGGCCTAACGTTTCAGGTGACCATTGATTCAATGCCGCACCATCAATGCGCAACTCACCGGCACTGGGTGGTTTCATCCCTAAAAGTAAATGCAGTAATGTTGATTTGCCTTCACCACTACCACCAAGGATGGCCAGCGCCTTACCAGCCGCTAAACGAAAGCCAATTTGTTTTAATAGCGGTAATTTCTGACCAGCTGGAATAAAAGAAACATTATTTACTAACAGTTCTCCCTGAGGACGAGGTAAGGGCAATTTGTGCTCCTGCCCATCCACCGTCTGCCCATATTCCAACAAGCGACGGTAACTTTGGTATGCCTGCCGCCATGTACGCCATTGATTCATTGCCGGTTCAATTGGGGCAAAAAAACGGCCACTGAGCATAGATGCGGCAATAACAGCGCCAGGTCCGAGCTGTTGCTGCATAACCAGATATACGCCCAGCGCTAATAAACCAACCTGAATGCCTTGCCGCACGCCACGAGAAACGCCATTTAATAAAGCAAGACGGCTATTTAGTTGCCACCGCTGAGCAATTTGTTCACCATTTTTATCTCGCCACAATAAGCTTAAACAGGGCCCCATGCCCATTGATTGGATAATATGACTGTGCGTTAAATAATCATTAAGGCGCCGTTCGCTATCATGATCTGTCCATTGTTGCTTCGAAAGTAATGGCTTCGATATTCGATATACTCCACCGCTTAACAACAATAATAAACCTGCCCCTAACAGGGCTAATAATGCAAAGCTTGGATGCAAAAAATACAAGACGACCAAAAACAACGGCACCCAAGGTAGTTCAAGGGCAGCGCTGCTGCTTGGGTTAAGTAAAAAGGTACGTACTTGCGTTAAATCGTTTAACCCTTGGCGACTGCTCTTACCGCAACGAGCACTGTCATCAATGGCGCTAAGAAGCAGTGGCGGAGTTAATTCAAAATCCAACTTGTGACCTGTTTGCTGCAGCAGTTGTCCACGAGCAAAATCCAGCGCTGTTTGTACGATAAGTAAGAAAAGGGCAATAACAACTAAGGCGGCTAAAGTAGCTACGCTGTGGCTCACCATAACGCGGTTAAACAACTGCAAGGTATAAATTGGCAGTGTTAACAGCATTAAACTGGAAAAAAAGCTAAAACCGATGGCCAACAGCACATGTTGTCGGCTCTGCAATAAGGTTCGAACAAACGCCCCTTGCGCCATTAAGTGACACTCCTTGTCACTGATTGATTATTCAAAGGTAGACGCTAATGAAATGCTTGAGTGGTCTGCCTACAACAAATTGGCGATATTAATAATTTTTTTGTTAATTTATATTGGCTTATAGAGGAGATGGGACTCGATGCCATTATCCACGATCGCTTATTAGGCCGCTGAAATCCCGTTACTGCAGCTAAAGGGTCAGCGCATAATGGTTATGCGGTTTCAGGCTCTAGCAAAGTCAGCGCTTGTTGCAATACCCCAAGCGTTAAAGGTTTAGTCAAAAACTCATCCATTCCTGCCTCTTTGCACATCTGTTCATCTTGGGCTGTTACATTGGCAGTTATCGCAATAATTAACGCGTTTTTACTGATGCCTTCACGAATTTTTCGGGTGGCATTAAAGCCATCCATCACCGGCATTTGGCAGTCCATTAATATAACCTGATAAGCTGTTTTTTCGGCTGCCTGAACGGCCTCTAAGCCATTGTTGCAAACCAACGCATTCGGCGCACCCAGTTTACTTAAAAACACCTTCATCACGGCTTGATTGCTTTTATTGTCTTCCACTAGCATCACTGCCACATCGGCCAACAACTGAGCGTCATCCTGAGTAGCTAAAGGAGAAGCCAAGCTACCACTTAAGCTACTTGCCCCTACTTTGGCGTCACTGTTATAGCGTTCTGAAGCTGGGGCAATTTTGGTATGAGCGCTAAAATCAGCCACATTTTCTTCCGAGATAGCGCCACTGACAATAGTAGAACGCCCCGACACTTCTTTAACTAATTGCCGAGCCGCAGCTGTCTGGTTTGAATCGGTAGATTGGGTGATTTGAATGGTACGTAATGGTGGTTCTTGACGACGATAAGGCTTCGTTTCAGGTGCAGGTGCCGTACCGAGCGGTACCGTTAATTTAAGGCTAAAACAGCTGCCTTTACCCAATGTGGAAACCACATCCAGCTCTGCATCCATCAACTCAGCCAATTTTTTGCAAATTGCCAGCCCTAATCCTGTTCCACCGTATTGACGGGTTACTGATGTATCAGCCTGTGAATAAGCATCGAATATGGAGGCTAAGGCCGCAGGCTCGATACCAATGCCGTTATCTTCAATCTCAATTCGAACACGACTTTCTCGACCGGACTGTTGCTCTAACAGTAATCGAGCAGCCACATTGCCGTTTGGGGCAAATTTAATGGCGTTTGAAAGTAAGTTGCTTAAAATTTGACCTAAACGCCCCTCGTCGCCTTTCACATAAGGCGGTAAACGCTGATCGATTTCGCAAAACAATTGAACTCCATTTGCTTGTGCTTGCCCAGAAAAAGAGAGTACGCGTTCACTAAAAGAGTCAATTAAGGCAAAATCCAATGGTTCTAAACGCATTTTGTCACTATCTAATTTAGAAAAATCGAGCACTTCATCAACAATTTTAAGCAGTGCATAAGAGGCACTGGCAATGTGCGTTAGGTGATCCTGCAATTCCAGAGGATACGCTTCTCTATCCGCCGTCATCACATCCACAAAACCGATAATGGCGTTAATGGGCGTACGGATCTCATGGCTGGCATTTGCCATAAATTCACTTCGCGCCAAAAGCGCCTTGCGTAAACGTCGGTTCAACGCTTCATCTTTGGCTCTATTCGCTTCGAGCTGTTCATCCGTAACTTGCAATGCAATCGCTAATTGTCGCAATTCACTGCGCTGTGTTACTGCATTGGAAAACCCCACGTTGCCACTGCCCATTTCTGGCAACTTGGTTAATATTTGATCAAGTGGGCGAATAAACAAACGTGCGGCATAAAAATAGAGCCCCCCAAACGCGCAGAGCAAAAACAGCGCTAATAACAACAAACGTTCGTAATTCAGGCTAAATAAATCATCTACTTGATAACTTATTGAATAGTAAAGTTGATGCTTTTCATACGCTAATGAACCATCTAAATGCAAACAAACGCTTTGAAAATTAAATGGTAGGGCAGGCCAATGAGGCGTACATGGTGCTGCGTCCGCTACTTGATAGCGATAGGCATTTTTAAAGCCACCTAATGAAAAAACACCATAATGCACCTGTGGATGGGCACTAAAAAACTCATCTATGCCCTGATGATTTAAGCTCAAAGGCTGATCTTTATTCTTCGGAGTTGCTCGCACCAGTTGTTGTTGCTGGCTTTGAAGCAATTGCGCCATCAATTCGTGTTTGTGCTGATATTGAGACTCTAATCCCCAATAGGTCACTAAGAGCATCATTACCACTGATACTAGGGCAATAACGGCACACAATTTCAGCGTTAACGAACGACTGCCCATTCAGCAACTCCCTGCATACAGATCGCAATCCGGCGATAGAGCAAGTGTAGCTCTGTTATGGCTACCAGTATTCGTCCACTTAAGAAAAATACAGATGGGATTTGAATGTTGGCCATTAGCCAATACCAATGAAAAAAGCCCTAGATGCTTAGCATCTAGGGCTTTTATATTTGGTACCGTGAGCGGGACTTGAACCCGCACGAGCTATGCTCACCACCCCCTCAAGATGGCGTGTCTACCAATTCCACCACCACGGCAAAAAACAGTTTTTAATTAGGAACATCGCCTGCGCTACTAGCAGCTTCTTGGCTGTCGTTCACTTGCTGAGTTGCAGCAGGAACTTCAAGATTGTTCCAGTCATCACCCAAGACTTCATTATTAGAACCAATACGTCCTAGCAACAGGCTGACAACAAAAAATACGGTCGCTAAGATTGCAGTAGTACGAGTCAGGAAGTTCCCTGAACCCGATGAACCAAACAAACTTGCTGATGCACCGGCGCCAAATGAGGCTCCCATGCCGGCTCCTTTACCTTGTTGAATCAGTACTAAGCCGATAATGGCTAAAGCAACCAACAGGTAAACAACCATTAATACTTGATATAACATCGTTTCATCAATCCGATTGTGAGGCTATGCGACAAAGATTAACAAAGTCACTGGCATTTAAGCTAGCGCCCCCAACAAGGCCGCCATCAACATCCATTTGGTTAAACAATTCTGCCGCATTACTCGGCTTAACGCTACCACCATAAAGGATGCGGATTCTATCGCCTGTATAAGGGGATAAATCCGTCAAACGCTGTCGAATAAAAGCATGTACTTCCTGAGCTTGCTCAGGGGTAGCACTTCTACCCGTTCCGATTGCCCAAATTGGCTCGTAAGCAATAACCGCATTATCAAATGCTAAGATGCCTACTTTATCGAGTACTGCGTTGAGCTCGCCATCAAGAACTTCAAAAGTTCGGCTCGCTTCACGAGCAGCCAAGGACTCACCAACACACAGAATTGGCGTCAACCCCATCTGCTGTGCGGCAATAAACTTGTCTGCTACGATGTTACTGCTATCACCGTACATCCGACGACGTTCGGAATGACCAATGATAACATAGCTACAGCCAAACTCTTTAAGCATTGCTGCAGCCGTTTCGCCTGTGTAAGCACCAAACTCATGCTGGCTGACATTTTGTCCACCAAGGCAAATTCGGTGACGTAGCAATAAATCACTACGTTTTGACAGCTGTTGCGACAAGCTATCTAAATACACATTAGGAGGACAAAGTACCGCTTCTGCTGAACTTTCATTAAGAAGCTCAAACTTATCCAGTACTTCTTGGCCCAACTGGCGGCTACCTGCCATTTTCCAGTTGGCTGCGACGATAGGACGCCTTTTAGCCATACGTGTCTCCTGTGAAAGCGGCGTGATAATAGCTAACTGATTTTAAAGTTACAAGTACTGATATTAAGGCACATGCTCGTTCGTTGATTCTTTGTTCGATTTGCGCTTTTTTGTCTAAATAAAGCACTGGTATTGCTGCCAAACTTTAATTGCATCCGCAGTGGCCTGTACATCATGTACTCGCAATATTTCAGCACCTTGCTGGGCTGCCAGTAACGCCCCCACCACACTACCAACAAGACGTTCGGAAACCGTACGATCTAATAATTGACCGATCATCGATTTACGCGACAAGCCTATTAATAAAGGCAGCTGATGGCCTCGCAGCTGTGTAAGATTGGCTAATAGCTGGTAATTATGATCAAGACTTTTTCCAAAGCCAAAACCAGGATCGAGCAACAACCGATTACGCTCAATGCCAGCTTGCTCACAAGCACTAATGCGCTCAGCAAAAAAGGCATTAATTTGGATCAGTAAGTTTTCGTAATGCGGCGCTTTTTGCATTGTCTGTGGCTGGCCTTGCATGTGCATGAGACAGATTGCAGTATTACCGGAAGCGGCAACTTGTAACGCGCCTGGTGCCTGTAGGGCGCGTACGTCGTTAATTAGGCCCACACCACTATCAATGGCTTGACGCATCACTTCCGTTTTAGATGTGTCTATCGAAATAACCACATCCAAACGTGTAGCCAATTCAGATATGACCGGAATGGTCCGTTTCAGTTCCTCATCAATGCTTACTGCTGCCGCACCTGGGCGAGTCGATTCACCACCAACATCGATAATGGTCGCCCCTTCTGAGACCATCTGCTCTGCCTGAGCAATAGCGCGATCTAATGCTTGATGTCGACCGCCATCAGAAAAAGAATCGGGGGTGACATTAAGAATCCCCATCAATTGAGGCTGGCTCAGATCCAAAGTTCGATCGCCGCACTGCAGCAATGTCGTCGCTTTAGTCATATTTGTGGTTTCTATTTTTTAGGCAATGAAAAAGCCCCACTTTAATGGGGCTTTGAGTATATCAAAAACAGATTAAAACTCTTACTTGGCTGGTGCTTGTTCCACATCAGCGTCTGGTTTCGGATCTGTGTCTATTGCACTGTGGTCTTCGGTTTCCGAGCTACCGCCGCTGCGATTATCATCGCCTTTGTCAGATTGTTGCCAATCTGCCGGCTCCCGAACTTCGCGACGCTCCATAAGATCATCAATCTGCAACGCATCAATGGTTTCGTACTTCATCAACGCTTCCGTCATTGCATGCAATACATCCATGTTCTCTTCCAAAATGGCACGAGCACGCTGGTAGTTGCGATCAACAAAGGCTTTTACTTCTGAATCGATAAGCTGTGACGTTTCATCTGAAATATGGCTGGCTTTAGCCATAGAACGACCTAAGAACACTTCACCATCTTCCTCAGCGTAGTTCATCGGCCCCAATTTCTCAGATAAGCCCCACTGCGTTACCATCTTACGAGCAATGTCTGTTGCTCGCTCAATATCATTAGATGCACCAGTCGTTACTTTGTCATCACCATAAATCAGCTGCTCGGCAATTCGACCACCATAAAGGCTAGAAATCATCGATTCTAAATGCTGTTTGGAGTGACTCCAGCGATCACGCTCAGGCAGATACATGGTTACCCCAAGAGCTCGACCTCGCGGAATGATAGAGACTTTATAAACAGGGTCATGCTCGGGCACTAAACGGCCAACAATGGCATGCCCCGCTTCATGGTAAGCCGTAGCGCGCTTCTCATCCTCAGACATTACCATGGTAC
>JAWXTX010000097.1:0-10189 GCA_044433165.1 Ferrimonas sp.
CTTGGGCTTTTTGCGTTTGGTTATTTTTATATATTACGGGTGTTATTTTGGCTTAAAGACGCCAATGATCTCCCCTTTGGTGGGGGTTGGGGGCGGCGTTTGTGTTTGTTGATATCCACAACATACGCACTCCATAATTTCACCTTTAGCGCTCATATAGACTTGAATGCTGTCTTGTTCTTGGCATTTAGGGCAAGTTGCTCCTGCAATAAAGCGTTTTCGCATGATGGCGATACTCCCTTGGACGTCTGAAATCCGTTATCATCGCGCCAATTTTATTAAATCTTCAATCTCTATGATAACCCTCGATAGCGTGCAACTCATCCGTGGCGGAAAACGATTATTGGATAACGCCAGTTTAACGGTTTTTCCTGGCCATAAATTGGCGTTAGTTGGTGCCAATGGTGTTGGTAAGTCCAGCTTGTTTGGATTGTTGCAAGGCGAGTATGGGGTTGATGCTGGACACTGCCAGCTCCCCAAAGATTGGCGTATGGCTTCCGTGGCGCAAGAAACGCCAGCCTTAGAACGCTCTGCGTTGGATTATGTCTTGGATGGGGATGCGCATTTCCGCTCTTTAGAGCAAGAGCTGGACGATGCGCAACTTGATGGCGATGGCCGGCGTATTGGCGAGGCGCATGCTGCTTTTGAGGCATACCATGGCTATCAAGTGCCAGCAAAAGCCGCAGAGCTATTAAATGGCTTGGGCTTTGATCAACATGCTCAGCAGCAATCGGTGAAGTCTTTTTCTGGTGGTTGGCGGATGCGTTTAAACCTCGCTAGAGCCTTATTGATCCCATCGGACTTATTGCTTTTAGATGAGCCAACAAACCATTTAGATCTGGATGCGTTAATTTGGTTGGAGTTGTGGTTAAAGCGCTACGCTGGCACGCTTTTGCTTATCAGCCACGATCGCGATTTTTTGGACGCTGTTGTCAATGAAATTGCCCACTTGCACGGGCAACAATTACATCATTATCAGGGTAATTACAGCCAGTTTGAGCGTCAAAAAGCGGAGCGCCAAGCTCAGCAGCAAGCGGCGTATGATAAGCAGCAGCGTGAACGCGCGCATATGCAAAGCTTTGTTGATCGATTTCGAGCTAAAGCCAGTAAAGCCAAACAAGCGCAGAGTCGTTTAAAAGCCCTTGAAAAGTTAACCATGTCTGCTCCTAGCCATGCTGATTCGATGTTCCATATGGCTTTTCGAGAGCCAGCGGCATTGCCCTCACCATTATTGCAGATGGATGCGGTGCAAGGTGGCTATGGTGACAAAATGATTTTAGAGCAAATTAAGCTGAATTTGGTGCCTGGTAGCCGAATTGGTTTATTGGGGCGCAATGGTGCAGGTAAGTCGACACTCATTAAAATGTTGGCGGGGAGCTTAGCGCCACAAGCTGGAGAGCTGAAACTGGCGCAAGGGGTCAAAATTGGTTATTTCGCTCAATATCAGCTGGAATTACTGCGTATGGCAGATTCGCCATTACAACATCTGATGCGCATTGCTCCCGAAGCCAAAGAGCAAGAGTTGCGTAATTTTCTAGGCGGTTATGGATTTATTGGCGATCGAGCCTTGGAGCCGGTGGCGCCATTTTCTGGTGGTGAAAAAGCCCGTTTAGTCTTGGCGTTATTAGTATGGCAGCGCCCTAATTTGTTGCTGTTAGACGAGCCAACCAACCACTTGGATTTGGAGATGCGTCACACCCTAACCGTGGCGCTGCAAGAATTTGAAGGGGCATTAGTGGTGGTGTCTCACGACCGCCATTTATTGCGTGCCACTTGTGAAGATTTTTATTTGGTTGATCAAGGTCAAGTTTCTTATTTTAAAGGTGATCTTGACGATTATTATCAATGGCTGCTTAACCAACAAACGACGATTGCGGTTGCTGAAAGCAGCGCCAATGTTCCTGATCGTAAAATGCAAAAACGTCAGCAAGCAGAGTTGCGTCAACAGCTTTCTCCTTTGCGTAAACAACAAGAGCGTTTGGACAAAGCCATGACTCAAGCGCAGCAGCAACTCGAAGAAATTGAAGCCGCATTAGCGGAAGAAAACATCTATCAACCCGATCAAAAGGCGCAGCTTACATCTCTGCTCAAACAGCGCGGAGAGCTGCAGTCTGCCCAAGAGGAATGGGAGTTTGAGTGGCTGGAGATCCAAGAGCAGATCGAACGCCTACAGAGAGCGGTGTGAAGACCATTAACGCGGACTGGCTACAGCAGCATGGCGATCGTTTATGGGCCGATGAAACACTGCGTAACAGTTTACTATGGTTGCAAAGTGAGCAGCAGTTAGAGCCGAGTCTCGTACTGCTGTTGTTGGCGCTTTACCAGCAAGACTGCTGCTTAACAGCAGCGCATGCGGCCGTACTCAAGGCGCAATTACATTCGTGGAGTTTGGCGGTGTTACAGCCTTTACGCGCCATCCGGCAGGCGGCGAAGGGGCAATTGGCTGAGGGGGATTATCAGGCGCTACTCAGCAGTGAACTGACGCTTGAACGTCATGGGCAGCAGTTATTGCTGCAAGCGCTGCCATCCCCCTTGTCTGTTTCAGCGCCCTTGAATGGTGTCGATTCTCATCCGGGTTATGAATATCTCATTGATATTTTTCAAGCATGGGAGCTGACACCGCAGCAATGGCCAGAATGGGTGCAAGCGCCATTTAAAGCGGTGGTGCACGGCCATTAACTCTAACGGTTTTGTTACTTTTTAACTTGGTTCCTATACTTCAGCGGTTTAACGCAGCCCCATGGTTAAGCCAATGCCGATGAGAAACTGAGGAGTGACCATGCCGTTACGGTTTTTACTGCTGCTATTGATACTTAAGCCATTACCGTTACTGGCAAATGTGGCTATTTCTGGACACACTCAAGCCCCTATTCGTTCGTTGATGCTTGATCTGCAACCGACAGCCGCGCATTTTCATCAAGGGCAATTTTGGGCACTTGAATACGATGGTGCCAGTATTTTTGCCTTTGATGAGCAACAGCGTTATGGCTTTGATTATTATCAAGCAGAGTATCGATTTCAGCTCTCTTATAGTCCGAGCACACGTTGGCTCTGGCGTGCTAGTGTGGGCCAATTACGCAGCGATGATGTAGGGTTAGACCAATTAACGTTATCCTTTCACAAGTTGTTTGGGCTCAGTCAAAATGGTCGTGATAACGTTGCTAAACATCGGTTTTATGCCACGGTGGCCGAATCATCCCTTCAGCTGGCAGACTTTCGCCAGCAGCGGTTAGCCAGCCAATACCGTTTCAGTGGTTACCATCAGTTTTGGAGCTCAGCCGCTTCGCAGCTTGGGGTAGGGATGAGTTTGCAGTATCAGCGTACGAGTCGACTTTGGCGTCAAGGCGGTGCTTGGGATCTTGGCCTGCAACTTGACTATGGCTACCACTGGCGTGAACACCATCATCTCTGGGCGCAAGTTGGCGTTGTTCGTACTGGCGCTCAGCGCATATTATGGCAGCCGGTACGTACTTGGCAGCCAACCATGGCTTTAGGGTATCGTTATCAAATGGATGATCGTCATAGCTGGGCGCTGCAATACCAATTAAGCCGAGGGCCATTAGTTCATTTAGGTCAATTATCGCAAGCGGTGCATGAGGTATACATTAATTATCGTTACCAGCGTGGCTTTCAGCAATGGGATTTTATCCTCTTAGAAAACACGATTAATGCCGATAATTCTGCCGATGTAGGACTTGGTATTCGTTACCAACGTCGATTCTAACGACATAATAAAACGGCTTATCCCGTTTTCTGACCATGGTCCATCACACCATAAGAGAATAATAACCATGTTGATCCATTATACCACCTTGACGCAGGCTGTAAGTGCTACGGCCATCAACAACTTATTGCGGGAATATTTATTTCGTGAAGTGAGTGATACCGGTTTTGATGAGTTAAGCGAATTACAATTGCAACAGGCAATTGTGGCTGCTCATAAGGCATTGCAACGGGGCGAGTTAGTGGTGGAGTACAGTGAGATAGATGAAAGTATCTCGGTACGGCGAGCTGACGAGCTGTTGCGCTTATAAGAGCAACAACGGGCTTTTTATCTTGCTGAAGAGTTTAATACGACAGAGGGAATATGTCAGCCAAACATCCGATCATTGCGGTTACCGGCTCCTCCGGTGCAGGGACAACGACAACGACTTTAGCGTTTCGCCATATTTTTCGTCAGCTGGATCTCAAAGCAACACTCGTGGAAGGTGACAGCTTTCATCGCTACACACGAGCCGAGATGGAGGTGGCCATCCGTAAAGCAAAAGCGAAGGGTAAAACCATCAGTTACTTCGGTCCGGAAGCCAATGATTTTAATGCGCTAGAGCACTTTTTTTCGGAGTACGGTGAGTGCGGCCAAGGGCAATTACGCCGGTACTTACATACCTTTGATGATGCGGTGCCGTTTAATCAAATGCCGGGCACTTTTACGCCCTATCAAGCGCTGACTGAGGAGAGTGAACTGCTCTATTATGAGGGGTTGCATGGGGCGGTGGTTACCGATGGGTGCGATGTGGCACGCCATGTGGATTTATTAATTGGGATGGTGCCGATAGTTAATTTGGAATGGATTCAAAAAATTGTTCGTGACACGAATGAGCGTGGCCACAGTCGTGAAAAAGTGATGGACTCGATTGTACGCTCGATGGACGATTACATTGAGCACATTACGCCGCAATTTTCCCGAACACACATTAACTTTCAACGTGTCCCTACGGTGGATACCTCCAATCCATTCTCTGCCATTGATATTCCAAGTTTGGATGAAAGTTTTGTCGTAATTCGTTTTCGTGGCATGCAAGAGGTCGATTTTACTTATTATTTGCAAATGATCAGTGGCAGCTTTATGTCTCGAATCGATACCTTGGTGGTGCCAGGTGGCAAGATGGCATTGGCAATGGAGTTGATCCTCACCCCACTTATCCATAATTTAAAACTGCGTCGACAACAATGTTTGTTAGCGGAGTCGGCCTCACAAAATTAGCGCAGACACTTTTTGGCTTAAATCTAGCCGATTTTGGCCTTTGAGTTGACGGTTAAAATTTAGGCTTCATGAGAGTTAGATCCAGTGATTTTGGAAAATAAACACGAGAATGGCGCTCTGCACCGTTCGTTTTACTGATTTTTATGCGCTAAATGTGACAAAAAAGCTCAAGTTTTGCCTAAAGTTAGACTTTGTTCAAAGTGTCCGGATGACAGGCTAATTAAAATTTCCCTAACTTTACGTAAATCTGAATAACGGCCCCTTTTCGCCGATTTGGATGCGACCTACTTCAAATGAAGGAACACTGCCATGGCGCTAATTGGTAAACCTAAGCCAGATCCAACTCTGGAATGGTTTTTGTCTCACTGTCACATTCATAAGTATCCAGCGAAGAGTACTTTGATCCACGCCGGTGAAGAATCCGATACGCTGTACTACATCGTGAAGGGCTCGGTGGCCGTATTGATTAAAGACGAAGAGGGTAAAGAGATGATCCTCTCTTACCTAAATCAAGGCGACTTTATTGGTGAACTGGGGTTATTTGATGACCAACCCGAGCGCAGCGCTTGGGTTCGCGCCAAATCTCCTTGTGAAATCGCTGAGATTTCTTACAAAAAGTTCCGTCAGCTTATTCAAGTAAATCCCGACATTTTGATGAAGTTGTCTTCACAGATGGCCAAGCGTTTGCAGTCTACCTCTCAAAAAGTGAGTGACTTGGCGTTTTTAGATGTGGCCGGTCGCATTGCACAAACTTTGCTGAGCCTTGCCCGTCAACCAGATGCGATGACACACCCTGATGGCATGCAAATTAAGATTACTCGCCAAGAAATCGGCCAAATTGTCGGCTGTTCTCGTGAAACGGTAGGCCGGATCTTAAAAATGCTGGAAGAGCAAAGCTTGATCCAAGCACACGGTAAAACCATTGTGGTGTACGGCACCCGCTGAAGGTGTTCTGTACGTTGCTAAATCATGAAAAACGGCTCCTTAATAGGAGCCGTTTTGATTGGTGTGTTGCCCTCTATTTCCGTGGGGCGTTGGCCGCATTGACAACCTGTTGTACGGCCAATTCTAAGCGTTGTAAGCCTAATTCAAGATCCGCATGCGTAATCAGTAAGCTGGGTGTAAAACGAAGCACTTGACTGCCGGCAACCAGACACATTAGCCCAGCTTCAGTGGCACTTTCCCAAAAGTCTCGAGCTCGGCCAGCATAAGCTGGTGCTAATACCGCCCCCAGCAGCAACCCCATGCCTCGAATTTCCGAGAAGATGCCATAGCGTTGACCGATGCGCTCCAAGCCCGCTCGTAACTGTTGAGAGCGGGCCTGCACATTCGCCAGTGCCATCGGTTGTTTGAGGGTGTCCACCACCACTTGAGCCACGGCGCAGCCCAGAGGGTTTCCCCCATAAGTCGAGCCGTGGCTACCAAAATTGAGGTGCTCGGCTAACTCCGCGGTGGTCAACATGGCGGCAATGGGAAAACCGCCCCCCAGTCCTTTGGCGGTAGTGAGTACATCAGGCACCACTCCAAAATGTTGGTAAGCGTAAAAATGGCCAGTACGGCCAACCCCAGTTTGCACCTCATCGAAAATTAACAGCGCTTGATATTGGTGGCACAGCGCCCGGACTCCAGCAATGAATTCGTGGGTAGCCGGTACAATGCCGCCTTCCCCTTGTAATGGCTCCATAATGACCGCGCAGGTGCGCTCTGATATGGCTTGTTCGAATGCGACCAGATCATTAAAAGGTAAGTGTGTGATCCCCGCTGGTTTGGGCCCAAAACCGTCGGAATAAGCCGCTTGCCCTCCAA
Organism: Ferrimonas sp.; assembly: GCA_044433165.1. Taxonomy (GTDB): domain Bacteria; phylum Pseudomonadota; class Gammaproteobacteria; order Enterobacterales; family Shewanellaceae; genus Ferrimonas. The sequence continues at coordinate 6,791 of JAWXTX010000097.1, forward strand.
CTGATACGGTAAAGAAGGTGCGGCCATGAAAACCATTATCAAAAGCGATGATTTGAGTTTTATCGGTTCCCGCTCGATTGACGGCCACGCGTCGCGCCAGTTTTAACGCTGCTTCGTTTGCTTCTGCACCAGAATTGGCAAAATACACACGTTCAGCAAAGGTGCTGTCGACCAACGTTTGAGCCAGTTTTAAGGCCGGTTCATTCGTAAAGATATTGGAAACATGCCAAAGCGATTGCGCTTGTTCGGTGAGTGCTTGATTCAGTTGAGGGTGGCCGTGACCAAGGCTATTTACGGCAATGCCAGCGGAAAAATCAATGTATTCGTTGCCTTGTTGATCCCACACTCGGCTGCCTTGCCCGCGAACGGGGATCATTGCAGAAGGGTTGTAGTTTGGCACCATGACCTCATCGAACAGGGCGCGGGTGATTGAGCTTGGCATCATCATATTCCTTGAATGGGTGGCGTATCTAGGCGTACACCTTCGTTAAACCCAGAGTTTGAAACTGTATAAAAAGATGATGCTGGAGTCAAAAATGTCGTGAATTTAATGCTGATTTTAGTGAATATTAATTCACTTGGTCCAGCTTGGTTATTTGCTGAAAATATGGTGTAAGTTAAGTTTTTTCGTGGTATTTAAGGAAGTTTTCAAGCAACTTTAGCCCTTGTTCGGTCAAGATTGACTCAGGGTGAAATTGCACGCCATGTATGGCAAGTTGCCGATGTTGTAAGCCCATGATCTGCGTTTTTCCTAGTTCATCTTGGCACCATGCGGTCACGGCTAAGCAGTCCGGCAAAGTGTTAGGGTTCACCAACAATGAATGGTAACGCGTCACGCGAAGCGGCTGCGCAAGCGATTGAAAGATCCCAGCCTGTTGATGCGCTATGAGGCTGGTTTTTCCGTGCATTGGTTGGCTGGCGCGCACAATATTGGCACCGTAGTGTGCGGCAATGGCCTGATGGCCAAGGCAGACTCCTAAAATGGGTAAACGGCCAGCAAAATGGGCAATAGCGGACAAGCTTAAGCCAGCGGCTTGCGGATCTTTGGGACCAGGAGAGATCACCAAATAATCTGGTGCTAACGCGTCAATTTCAGCCAAACTCGTTTGATCGTTACGACGAACGATGACCTCTTGTCCAAGCTGTTGGAAGTATTGAACTAGATTAAATGTGAACGAATCGTAATTATCGAGCATAAACAGCATAGTAAGCCGCTCATCGAAGCAATGGAATAATAGGCACGCCCAATGGTGTTATGGGGCGTGCGGATCTGCGTTTAAGCGCGGCGTTGTACGGCGATGTGTGCCAGCCCAATTAATGCCTGCTTGTAATCGCTTTCAGGTAAGCTTGCCAATGCTGCGATGGCTTTATCGGCTTCTTGCTCGGCGCAACGCATGGTGTATTGCAAAGAGCCTGTTTTGGCTAAAGTGCTAACCACTTCGGCGATCTCTTCGCATCCGCCTTGAGCAATGGCTTGATGAATGCGGGCGGCTTCTGTAGCAGGGGCATGTGCCATGGCGTGAATTAAAGGCAACGTAGGCTTACCTTCCGCTAAGTCATCGCCTACGTTTTTGCCCAGTTCATTGGCATCGGCGGTGTAATCCAGTACGTCATCCACCAATTGAAAGGCGGTTCCTAGATAGCGACCGTAATCCGCCATGGCGGTTTTTGTGGCTTCATCACACCCGGCCAGTTCGGCTGCTAGATGGGTGGCTGCTTCAAAGAGTCGCGCGGTTTTACAGTAAATAACCTGCAGATAACTGGCTTCTGTTGTGTTTGGATCGTTGCAATTCATCAACTGCAACACTTCCCCTTCCGCTAATACGTTGGTTGCTGCTGAGAGATCTTTCATCACGTACGGAGATTCCAGATCAACCGCCATTTGAAAGGCGCGCGAGTATAAAAAATCACCAACCAAGACACTGGCGCTGTTGCCAAAAAGGGCATTGGCTGTTTCGCGCCCACGGCGCATGGCAGACTCGTCAACCACGTCGTCGTGCAACAATGTTGCGGTATGGATAAATTCAATGATTGCAGCTAAAGCAACGTGTTGCTCCCCTTGCTGGTAGCCAACAGCTCGAGCTGCCAGAACCGCCAGTAACGGTCGTAATCGCTTACCGCCGCCACTAATGATATAAAAAGAGAGTTGATTGATCAGCGCCACATCACTGTGGAGTTGCTCTGAAATCATAGCGTTGACCAATTGCATGTCATGGTCAGCAAGGGCGCGAATGGCGTTAAGATCCATTAAATGTCTTCCGATCTGGCTGAGCGTTGCGGCTAAGCCTACTATGGATGAAAAGTTTCGTTGAGCAATTCTACCTAAAATGTCAGCACTTACCTAAGTGTGACATCAGAAAAGCCCAGATCTTTTTCAAAAGCGGGCTTGCCTGTTTACTGCTCATACCGTAAAATGCGCGCCCATTGTCAAACAGTTTTAGCCACGTCCTGAATGCCTAAAAAATCGGCATGTCAGCACGTGAAGCGGAGTTATTATGTACGCGGTTTTCCAAAGCGGCGGTAAGCAACATCGTGTTGCTGAAGGCCAAACCCTGCGTCTGGAGAAATTAGACGTAGAAACCGGCGCAAGCATTGAATTTGATCAAGTTCTGTTGATTGCAAACGGCGAAGAAGTAAAAGTTGGTGCCCCTCTGGTTGCAGGTGGCAAAGTGGTTGCGGAAGTGGTTTCTCACGGTCGCGCGGACAAGGTGAAAATCGTTAAGTTCCGTCGTCGTAAGCACAGCCGTAAACAGATGGGTCACCGTCAGTGGTTCACTGAAGTGAAGATCACTGGCATCAACGCTTAATCGAGGAGCACTGAGATATGGCACACAAAAAAGCTGGCGGTTCTACTCGTAACGGCCGCGATTCAGAAAGCAAACGTCTGGGCGTAAAGCGCTTCGGCGGTGAATCAGTTTTGGCTGGTAACATCATCGTTCGTCAACGTGGTACCAAATTCCACGCGGGCACTAACGTAGGTGTTGGTAAGGACCATACTTTGTTCGCTACTGCGAGCGGTAAAGTACAGTTCGACGTTAAAGGCAAAAACAACCGTAAATACGTAAGCATCATCGCTGAGTAATACGGCTTGCCTTTGAGCGAAAAAGCCCCGCCTGTGCGGGGTTTTTTGCGTAATAAGCGTATTTTTCAATTGCAGTAGCTAACCGTTCTTGACGTGAGGCGACGAGAAATGGCGTACACTCACAGAGAATTGTTAGCTACTGTGATTGATCTCAGTATTAACCGTGGTGGTAACTGAAGATGAAGTTTGTAGATGAAGTGGTCATCCGTGCAGAAGCGGGTGATGGCGGCAGTGGTGTAGTCAGCTTTCGCCGCGAGAAATATATTCCACGCGGTGGCCCTGATGGTGGTGATGGTGGTGATGGTGGTGATGTTTTT
>JAWXTX010000098.1:0-10081 GCA_044433165.1 Ferrimonas sp.
GCCACGCTAGTGCAGGCAGGCTTTATTTTAGGCTCAGCGTGTTTGTTGATGTTTGCTGGCATTAACCGCAGTATCACCCCGATTGAACCAACCGCTAGCGCCATTGGCATCGGCGTTTCCATGATCGCCATCGTCTTAACACTTGGGCTACTGGCACTCCAACGCCATGCCGTGGCTATGACCAACTCAACCGCCATTGCAGCCGATGCTCTGCACTACCGCAGTGATCTGCTCTTAAACATGGCCGTGATTGTGGCACTGTTATTGGCACAATGGGGCTGGTGGTGGGTAGACGGTGCGGCAGCCATTTTGATTGCGTTATACATCGGTTATGGCGCTTGGCAACTGGGCGAAGAAGCGGTACACCTACTATTAGATCGCGAAGTGGATGATGAGATCCGCGCGCATCTGATGATGTTAGTAACAAAAGATCCCCGAGTGCTAGGGGTACACGATTTTCGTACCCGCCAATCGGGTAACACTTTATACGTACAATTGCATTTGGATCTGGATGGCGAGCTCAGTTTAAATCGTGCTCATGCTATCGCAGATGCGGCTGAACAGCGCATCAAATGCGCTTATGAGGGGGCTGATGTCATCGTTCACCAAGATCCCTACGTAGCCAATGGCCCACCACTGTAAGTAACATATTGATGGCGCGAACCAACTAAGCCGCGCCATCATACATGACCCTTACCGCGACTCTAAACGAGCGTACGCCATCACCAGCCATTTAACGCCATTGCCATCAAACGCCACTTGCACCCGCTCCTGAGGCCCTGAACCTTCAAATTTTAAAATCACCCCGTCACCAAATTTAGAGTGTAAAACGCGCTGTCCTAAATGAAAGCCACTCTCACTCTCAGACATTATCGGCTGACGTATCCGTGCATTTCCCTGAGGCATCGCCACGCTGGTCTTTAATCGCACTTCATCCAAAAACTCAGCGGGAATTTCATCCACAAAGCGGCTGATCCGTGCCAGAGTTTCACGGCCATAAATGCGGCGCGATTCGGCATACGTTAAGGTGAGTTTTTTCATGGCGCGCGTCATGCCTACGTAGCACAAACGCCGTTCTTCTTCGAGACGGTTGCCCTCATCGAGCGCCATTTGCGATGGAAACAAGCCCTCCTCCACACCACACATAAAGACTTTAGGAAATTCCAATCCTTTGGCGGTATGCAGGGTCATCATTTGCACAGCATCATCAGACTCTCCCGCTTGGCGTTCCCCCGCTTCTAAGGCTGCATTGGCCAAAAACGCGTTTAAATCATCCATCTCTTCAGCGTCTTCTGGCCGTATAAAAGAGCCTGCGGCCGTTACCAACTCTTTTAGGTTATCCACCCTTGCTTCTGCTTTTTCACCTTTTTCAGCTTGATACATCGCCAACAAGCCAGAATGCTGAATGACATAGTCGGTTTGATTTTTCAGCGTAGTTTGTTCGGTTTGCAGTTCGAGGTTTGCAATAAGGTTGATGAATTGTTTGATGGCCGAGGCCGCACGGCCAGTTAAGCCATTTTCTGCCAATAAGCGCTGACAAGCACGCCATAAGGTGATGCCTTCAGAACGCGCCGTACTGCGAATAATATCGATGGTACGGGTGCCGATTCCTCGAGTTGGGGTATTAATGATCCGCTCAAAGGCTGCGTCATCGTCTCGATTGGCCATTAACCGCAAATAACCTAGAGCGTCTTTGATCTCTTGCCGTTCAAAAAAGCGTAACCCACCGTAAATACGGTACGGCACACTCCGTTGCAATAACGCTTCTTCCATAACACGGGATTGCGCATTTGAGCGATATAAGATGGCACAATCACTTAAGCTGCCACCTTCCTCTTGATATTTACGGATCTGACCGACGATATAACGCGCTTCTTCAAGTTCATTAAAAGCGCAATAAATGCTGATACGATCGCCATCGGCATCTTCCGTCCAAAGCTCCTTGCCCATCCGGTCACGGTTGTGATCAATAAGCGCATTCGCAGCTTTTAAGATGGTGCCACTAGAACGATAATTTTGTTCCAATCGAATGGTTTGCGCACCAGGAAAATCGGTTAAGAATTGCGCCAAGTTCTCCACGCGCGCACCACGCCAACCATAAATAGATTGGTCGTCATCCCCAACGATCATAATGTTACTGCCCGCACTGGCCAGCATCCGAATCCACGCATATTGAATGGTATTGGTGTCTTGAAATTCGTCCACCAAGATATGACGAAAACGCTGTTGGTAATGCCTTAATAACTCGGGGTGCTGCAACCACAGTTCATGCGCACGCAACAACAATTCCGCAAAATCAACAAGGCCAGCCCGATCACACGCTTCTTGATAAGCAAGATAGATTTTTAGCCACGTCTGTTCCACTGGATGAAAACGCGCATCGATATGCTGAGGGCGTAGCCCTTCATCTTTTTTGGCATTGATGTAGCTCATGGCCTGCCGCGCAGGCCATTTTTTTTCATCCAACTCAAAACTGCGAATGATCCGTTTTAACAGCCGCTGCTGATCGTCGCTGTCTAGGATCTGAAAACCTTCTGGCAACTTCGCTTCTTGATGGTGCGCCCGCAACAAACGGTGGGCTAAACCATGAAAAGTACCAATCCACATCTGCCCCATCGGCGATCGCACCAACTCTTCGATGCGATGGCGCATCTCTTTGGCCGCTTTGTTGGTAAAGGTTACCGCCAAAATAGCGTAAGGGCTTTCACCCTGTTCTTCTAATAACCAGCTAATGCGATGGGTTAATACTCGGGTTTTACCTGATCCAGCCCCCGCAAGCACCAATAAGGCACCGGGAGCGGATTCAACAGCATCCCGTTGTTTGTCATTTAATTTGGCCAACAGAGGCGACAAGGAGGGATCAGACATTAGCAAACGTACTCAGCAGTAACCACAATAGCGCCGCAGTATATCAGGACTGATACCGCAACTTGAATGGTTACAATAGCGCCTGTAATTGCAGCAGATCCGTCAGCACCAAAGTGGGTAACGTCGTGACCGCTAACCGGAAGTGGGGCTCGGTGCTGGAAGTAAGCCAAGCCGATTGACAACCGGCATGTTGAGCCCCCATAACGTCGGTGACCGGATGATCTCCCACATGTAATAACGCTGAAGGCACCACATTTAATTGCTGACAACATTGCTCAAACATCTGCGATGCGGGTTTGGCAAGCGTTGTCGCGTTCGCCGCCAGCACCACTTGAAAAGGCACCTGCGGCAAAAATTGCTGCACATCCGCATTGCCATTCGTGATCACCGCCAGCGCATAACGCCGCGCCAACGCTTGCAGCAAGGCAATGATCTCTGGCATAACCACAATGGCATTACGCCACTGTAAAAACGCCGCCATCGCCAGCTGCGCTTTGGCCTCAGCTGCCTCAATGTGTAAAGCGGTAAGCCCCGCCTGCAAGGTGCGCAAACGCAACGCGGTGGGATCATTCATCAACTCAGGCGCATTTTGTTGTTGCCACCGTTTTTGTTGTAGCCACCATCGTTCATCACCCAATTGTGGTGCACTTCCCAGCCGACTCAACCAGTGCAACAGTTGCTGCTCGGCATGCTGTAAAATGGGGCCATTAGCGTAGAGAGTATCATCCAAATCAAAACTGATGGCTTGGATCGGATGTAAGCGCCGATAGAACTGCATAATCACTCCAAACTTGGCTCGCCAGCAAGCCAGAACAAGCATAAAAAACGGCCACTAAGACGCTGACTTAGTAGCCGTTTCGCCAGAGAGCTGGCAGTGTTATCGTTTAAGCGGCTTTTGCCGGTGGCTGAGCTGCTAAGTGACGATCTAAATCGTTCAACATTTGTCGAATCCGTTTGTTGCTAACCTTTTTAGCCATACACACCTCCTTGTTGGTCTTGTTTACTATAGCCATTTGCATGAAATAGATGCAACTGATGCGACTTTTATCAGCCCCTTTTATAACGTTAATATGGGATACTGCAGCGCCCCTCTTTAATTTAGGAATGAAGATGACTCGCCCCTCCGAGCGCGTTCAGCAAGACGCCTTTACCTTAGCCAAAGCCCATCAGCGTCCGGGGCAAACCAAAGAGCAAACCCTCTTAATTGCCAAGGGCATCGAAAAAGGCATCTCAGAATACAAAAAGCAGCAAAAACAAAAAGCACGCGAACATGACAAACAAAAAAAGCGGCTGCTACGCCAACGTACAGAAAAAACGGCCATATCCGCAGTAGAGGAGCAGCATAACACGCCATTAAAGCCATTTATCCCATGGGGGTTGTTGCTACTAAGCTGGGTAATTTTTGCGCTGTATTTGCTCATCGGCTCGTGACGAACAACGCTCTTCTAAATGCCATTGTGTAACAAACGTGCCGCGTTACTGACGCTTTTTAGCACGCGGATGGGCAGTATCGTAGACTGCCGCTAAATGGGTAAAATCCAAATGGGTGTAAATTTGCGTAGTCGCCAGATCGGCGTGCCCCAACAATTCTTGCACCGCACGTAGATCTCCGCTGGCTTCTAACATATGAGTGGCGAAACTGTGACGCAGTTTGTGTGGATGAATGCCACCATGCACCCCTTGTTGCTGGCCCCACTTCGCCAAACGAGCTTGCACATTCCGATGGCTAATACGTTGTCCACGTTGTGAAATAAAAACCGCCATTTGTTCGGCAGTTCCCCCCAATTGCGGCCGCAACTGCAAATAACGTTGCAACCATTGGCATGCAACAGAGCCAATCGGTAAGAGCCGTTGTTTGCCACCTTTACCCATCACTTTTAGTTGTTTGGCAGCCAAGTCTAAACGCGGTAGATCCAGCCCAACCAGTTCATCTAACCGCAATCCCGAAGAATAAAACAGCTCCATCATAGCGCGATCGCGCACGGCTAATGGATCATCACTATCCAGTTCTAGCAGCTGGTAAACTTGGTCTACGTTTAAATTTTTTGGTAACGGCCGAGGTTGCTTGGGGGCACGTAATCCATGACATGGATCGTGCTGTAATTGGCCTTGTTTCTGTAAAAAACGAATTAACTGACGCAGTGCCGATAACGCCAGTGCAATGGAGCGCGGTCCTTGCCCTTGGCGGTGTAAGGTGGCCAGCGCCCATTGGCAATGTTCGGCCTGCAGTTGTGACCAACAACTCACATCTTGAGTTTGCAATAATCCGCTGAGCCGGTGCAATTCGCGTTGATAGTTACGCAAGGTATGCGCCGACAGTTGGCGTTGGTGGCCAAGGTAATCCAACAGGGCATTAATGCTAGATTCCATCACAAGCCGCGCCTAAGCGATGATTCAATAACCGTTGTAGATCATTCAATAAGAGGGTGCCCATCTCCGGTGAAAAATGGTGCGGATCTTGAGAAGCGATGGCCAAAACGCCAAACCAATCTGGGGCCGTACCTAAGCCAATTAACGCCACTGAGCCCGTTTCTAACTGCACTAATTCTCGTGCTTCATAAGTGGGCAAACGCCCGAGGTAATAGCCACGAGGATCTAATCGTTTACTTAAGATCTCGGCCAACGCAACGGGATTAAAATCCCCTTGTTTCTGGCGTACAAAAACGTTCACTCGGCTAAACCCAAAACCCTCTAACAATTGCGTCTGAACGGTTTTGAGCATGGTGCGATTGTCATCAATACTTAATAATGAAAACAACAAACGGCTGAAAAAATGGTGTGTCTGCTCATTATGGTGGGCATTATTCCGGAGCACTTTACGCTCCTGCTCCAACTGTTCGATGCGTTCGCGTAACCGCCGCTGTTGATGTTCAATCAGCGACACGGTACCGCGTTCAACGTGGGGTAAACGCAGTTGCAATAACAACTCTGGATGGGCATCAAAAAACTCAGGATGCGCACGCAAATAATCCCCAACCATCTGCTCCGTGAGAGGCAATGATGAGATCTCACGGTGCTCGTTCATAAGGTGATTTGACCATCATAAACATGGGTTGCAGGGCCGGTCATCATCACCGGCTCCCCAGCACCGCGCCAGCGCACCAATAAGCTGCCGCCTGGCAAATCCACTTTCACTTTATCGCTCAGCAGCCCTTGATACTGGCCAATCACCGCAGCAGCACAAGCGCCAGTGCCGCAGGCATTGGTTTCACCTGCGCCTCGCTCAAACACCCGCAATTTGATGTGGTCACGACTGAGTATCTGCATAAAACCAACATTAACGCCTTTACTAAAACGTTCATGGCGCTCCAGTAGTGGCCCGAGTGTCGCCACTGGTGCCTGCTCAACGTCATCCACTAACAGCACACAATGCGGGTTACCCATGGACACAGCACCCGCCAAAACAGTTTGTTTATCCACTTGCAATAAGTAGGTTTTTTCGACTTTATTGGCGCGAAAAGCAATGGCTGATGGTTCAAAATTAGGGATGCCCATATTTACCGTAACCCGTTCATTTTCTTCCAATCGCAAGACTAAATTGCCCCCTTGAGTTGACACTTTAATCACATCACGATGGATCAGCCCTTTTTGTCGAACAAAACGGGCAAAACAACGGGCGCCATTACCGCATTGTTCCACTTCACTGCCATCAGCATTAAAGATGCGATAATGAAAATCCAACTCTGGATCATAAGGCGGCTCAACCAATAACAATTGGTCAAACCCCACCCCAAGATGACGATCGGCTAAACGACGAATGGATGCAGGCGATAGATAGAGATTTTGGGTTACCCCGTCTATCACCATAAAGTCATTGCCAAGCCCATGCATTTTTGAAAATCGAATCAAAATTATCGCCTTTAATAGCCGCTTTTCGGTAGTTTACGGTAGAAGCGCTTCGCCTTGCCACAACTGTTGTAAAGACTCCCGCTGGCGGATTAAATGCAACTGTGAACCATCCACCATCACCTCTGCCACGCGGAGGCGGCTGTTGTAATTGGAGGCCATAGTAAAGCCATAAGCCCCACTTGAGCGCACTGCCAGCAGATCCCCCTCTTGTAAAGCCAATTGCCGATCTTTGCCGATGAAATCGCCCGTTTCACAAATGGGGCCAACCACATCATAAGCCTGCGTTGGTATATTTCGCGGCACGACGGGCACAATGGCTTGCCAAGCGCTGTATAAAGCCGGACGAATTAAATCGTTCATGGCCGCATCCACAATCGCAAAGTGACGCTCATCGCCATTTTTGAGGTATTCCACTTTGGTCAATAAAATGCCCGCATTGGCCATAATGGCTCGCCCTGGCTCCATGATAAGTGTGTAATTACGGCCGGCTAACCGTTGCTTTAACGCATCGGCATAATCCGCTGGCAAGGGCGGTTGTTCGCCGTCGTAGGTCACACCAAGGCCACCGCCAACATCCAAATGCGATAAATGAATGCCATGCTCCGCCAGCCGATCCACCAGCACCAGCAGCCGATCAAGGGCATCAATAAAAGGCGCTAAACTGGTTAACTGGCTGCCGATGTGGCAATCCGCCCCTTTAATGGTGAGATTGGACAGCCGCTGCGCATGCAGATAAACCGCTTCGGCTCGCGCCATAGGGATGCCAAATTTATTTTCTTTTAAGCCGGTCGAAATATAAGGGTGTGTTTGGGCATCCACATCGGGATTAACTCGAATGGAAATCGGCGCCTGTACGCCCATTTCAGCGGCAATTTTATTAATCCGCTCAAGTTCGGGCTCCGATTCCACATTAAAGCAATGGATCCCAGCTTGCAGCGCGCTGCGGATCTCATCGTGTGTTTTGCCAACCCCTGAAAAAACCACTTTTGCAGGATCTCCGCCAGCCTGCAATACGCGCGCTAATTCACCACCAGAAACAATGTCAAAACCACTTCCTAAGCGTGCTAACAAGTTTAAAATAGCCAAATTGCTGTTAGCCTTAACGGCATAACAAATTAAATGCGGTTGCCCCGCTAAGGCATCGGTAAAGGCGCGATAATGGCGCTCAATGGTGGCTCGTGAATATACGTAACAAGGCGTACCAAATTCAGCGGCGATCTCAGTTAACGGTCGTTGCTCTGCATATAATTGCGCTTGTTGATAAGTAAAATGATCCAATGTCTGTCCTTAGCGGTGCCCAGCACCAAGCTCTATATCTTCGTGTTATTGTTCTAGGGAATGTTGATTTTCTTGCGGCTCGTCAGGCAAATACAATGCCCCTGTTTGGCCACACCCTGCCACCCCTAAGGTAACCATAATAATGAGAATGAATCGGTGCATCTGTGGGCGCCCTAAACGGATTATTGGGCTTATCATAACAATCACGCCATCAAAGTCGCTATTGCTGTAAACGATTGAGTATACTCACCAGAAATAGATCACAATTTACGGATAAAAGAGAGCAAATTATGGCTATCAATACCAGCCGTTATCATCAATTGGCCGATGCAGTATTAGATAAAATTACCGAGTGCATTGATGATGCGGAGCTTGAGCTTGATTATGAACAAGCAGGCAACGTTGTCGATATTGAATGCATTGATGGCAGCCATATTGTGATTAATAAGCAAGAAGCACTGCACCAATTATGGGTAGCCACCAAACAAAACGGTCATCACTTCTCTTTTAATGGCCAACAGTGGATTGATGAACGCGGCGGCGAAGAATTATTCACGCTATTAACAGAAGCCGTTCGCCTCCAAGGTGGCGAACAGATAAGCTTTGCTTAGACTCCGCTAAAACGAATAAAAACTTTCTAAAATAACCGTAATTGAGATGGCATTAGCGTTTCCGTTCAAACAATAGTGTCACCATAATTTTATCCATCTTTTGATCATATTATGCGGCCTCCGAGCCGTTGCCGAGGAAGTGACCACCATGGCGCGTACTGAAATTCGCATTGCCACTCGCCAAAGCCCCCTCGCCTTATGGCAGGCTGAATTTGTTAAGTCTGAGCTCGAAAAAGCGCACCCTGAATTAACCGTTACATTACTGCCAATGACCACTAAAGGCGACATCATCTTAGATACGCCATTGGCAAAAGTAGGTGGTAAAGGTCTGTTCGTGAAAGAGTTAGAAGTTGCAATGCTCGAAGGGCGTGCAGACATTGCGGTGCATTCCATGAAAGACGTACCTGTCGATTTCCCAGATGGGCTAGGGCTCACGGTGATCTGCGAACGCGAAGATCCCCGAGATGCTTTCGTATCAAACCAATACGCCAATTTAGCGGCCTTACCACAAGGGGCTATTGTGGGTTCCTCGTCACTGCGACGCCAATGTCAGTTACGGGCATTACGGCCAGATCTGCAAGTGCGTGATTTACGTGGCAACGTCGGCACTCGTTTAAGCAAATTAGATAACGGCGACTATGACGCCATCATCTTGGCCGCTGCGGGCTTAAAACGCCTTAAACTAGAGCATCGGATTGCCGATGTACTCACGGTCGAACAATCGCTGCCAGCCAATGGCCAAGGCGCAGTAGGCATTGAGTGTCGTTTGGATGACGCCGAGCTTATCGACTTGCTGAAAGTTTTAGAACATCGTCCAACCCGCTCGCGGGTGTTAGCAGAACGTGCCATGAATACGGCGCTCGAAGGCGGTTGCCAAGTGCCTATCGGTGCGTATGCAGAGATCGAACAAGATCAAATTTGGTTGCGTGGGCTGGTGGGCTTACCCGATGGCAGCCAGGTGCTACAAGCCGAGATCCGAGGAGCAAGCGCTGATGCGGAACAACTAGGGCAACAATTGGCCGAACAACTCCGTCAATTAGGTGCCGAGGCCATTTTAGCTCAGGTTTATCAATCCTAGTTTCTCGATGAACACGCCGATGACGTTGCCAGAACGCCCTCACCTACTGCTCACCCGCCCTGCCGGACGCGGTGCGGCGTTAATGCAACGGCTACAAGCCCATGGCATTCAAGTAACGCCACACCCACTGGTGCAAATTGTGCCTTTAAGCGGTATATCAACCGCTTCTTTACTGCAGGCCGATGCCGCCTTTTTTGTTTCACAAACGGCGGTTCACCTTGTCGCTCGCCAACTTAACGCACCATGGCCGAAGATCCCTTGTTTTGCGGTTGGGCGCAGTACTGCCATGGCACTGGAGCAATATGGCGCCAAAGCCATTTACCCAACCGCGGGGCAAGAAACCAGAGAAGGGGTGTTAGCGTTCCCCCAATGGCACCAGCTGCAACAGGCCAAGATT